>NZ_JBEYXW010000006.1:0-281777 GCF_040645195.1 Saccharomonospora sp. NPDC046836 | reverse complement strand
CGGGGAATTATCTGGCCGTCGTCGGGGAGATCCAGGTGGCCACCAGCGGGGAAAACCCCAGGCCGCCCACGGGGAGAAAAGAATGGCCATTGACACAAGTCCGTGTCGATCGCGTGGGCCATGTCGGCCCCACCTGAACGCGAGCTGATCGCCGGGCTGCTGCGGCAGGCCGCTCGGGACGCACTGTCCTACGTGGAACGCAACGCCGCGTTCACTCGCCGAGGGAACATGGGTGAGGCACAGGTCGATGTCAACGGCATCACTGCGGCGCTCTTCGAGCACTGGGATTCCCGAGCCTCTGACCCACATCTGCACATCCACGCGCTGGTGTCGTCCAAAGTGCAGCGCTGCGACGACCGTGATTGGACTGCGTTAGACGGGCGCACCATCCTCGCCGCCACCGTCACCGCCAGCGAGTTTTTCGACTCCCGGTTACGCGACCTGTTCCGCGAACACGGGGCCTCCTGGGTCCAGCGTGGAGCCGAGGGAGTGGACCTCAAACGTCCCGTGTGGCAGCTCGCGGGTATCCCGGTAGAACTGGTGAGGACGTTCTCCCAGCGGCACCAGCAGTTCGAGACCGCACGCGCCGCGCGGATCGTACAGTTCCGCCACGAGCACCGTCGGGAGCCGAAACCTAAAGACATCTTCGCCATCAACCGGGCGGCTCAGTACGACAACCGCCCCGGTAAGCAGCCCCCGAAGACGCTGCCGGAACACCTGCGGGCCTGGCGTGAACACGCCGAACAGGTCGTGCCTCAGGAGGTGCTAGACGCCCTGGGGCGACGCGCATTCGTTCCGATGAACACCAAGAACGAGCCGGTCGACGTGCTCGCGCTCGCGCAGAACACCCGCGCAGTCGTCGCCGAACACTACAGTCACTTCTCCTGGTGGAACCTCGCGGCCGAAGCCCACCGCCAATCAGCTCACCTAACGGTGCCCGCGGACAAGCGCGAGCAGCTGATCGATGACGTGGTCGCAGCGATCCTCGACGAACCGGACACGCTCGCCTTGACAGGGCCGGCTGCGGTCGAGGAACCCCCGTCATTACAACGCCGCGACGGCGAATCGGTGTTCATCGAACGGCGCTCCACCCGCTACACCACCACCGCCACCCTGGCCGCCGAGGCGGACCTAGTCGCGTGGGCCCGCCGCGGCGGCGGTCACCGGCTACGCGCCGACACCGTCGCTAAAGCCCTCGCCGAACAGAAACTCAACACCGGCCAGGAGCGCATGGTGCGGGAATTCGCCCGCTCCGGACGCCGCGTGCAGCTCGCGCTCGCCCCCGCCGGCGCCGGTAAGACCACGGCGATGAAGGTCCTCGCCACCGCCTGGCGGCGGACCGGACACCGGGTGTACGCGTTCGGGCCCTCCGCCCGCGCCGCACAAGAGCTCGGGGCCGCGATCGGCGCGAAACCGCACACCCTGCACCAGCTGACCACCACGCAGGCACTGGGGTTCGCGCACCGGGCGTTCCCCATACGGGCCGGGGACCTGGTCATCATCGACGAAGCCGCGATGGCCGGAACCCACACCCTGCACGCTGTCGTCACCTACGCACTACACCACGGCGCCGATGTTCGGCTCATCGGTGACGACGCCCAGCTCGCCGCCGTCGAAGCCGGTGGCGCGATCCGGCTCATCGCCCACGACGTCGGCGCGCTGCGCTTCCGGGAAATCGTGCGCTTCCAAGGCCCCGACCGGGCCAAGCAAGCGGCCGCGTCGCTGCAGATCCGCGACGGCAACCCCGGCGGACTGCGCTACTACCTCACCCACAACCGTGTGCGGGGTGGGTCGCTGGAAACGATGCGGAACGCCGCGCACAGCGCTTGGCGGGCCGACCTCGACCGCGGCATCCAGTCATTGCTCATCGTGCCGACCAACGACGACACCGGGGCACTCAACCTCGAAGCCCGCGGACTCCGTCTACGTCGCGGTGACCTCACCCGTGGCCGCGAAGTCGAACTGCACGACGCCACCACCGCCGGCGTCGGCGACTGGATCGTCACCCGTAACAACCAACGACTGCTCAGCCTGTTCGGTGGCAAGGACTTCGTGAAAAACGGCGACGTCTGGACCATCAAATCAGTCCACCGCAGCGGCCGGATCACCGTGCAACACCGCACCCACCAGGGCACGATCACCCTCCCCGCAGGCTACGTGCGCGCCCATGTCGAACTCGCCTACGCCGCAACCATCAACCGCGTTCAGGGCATGACCTCCACCGGCAGCGCCCACCTACTGGTGCCTCCCACCATGACCCGCGAACAGCTCTACCCCGGCATCACCCGCGCCATGCGCGACAACTACCTGTATGCGATCACCCACCATCACGTGATCGACCAGCACCAGGAAACCCCCGAACCCCAGACCCCGAAAGCCGTCCTCACCGGCGTGCTCCAGCACGTCGCCGCTGAGGTCTCGGCCACCGAAACCCTGCGAGACACCCTCGCCGAAGAACAATCCATGGGCACCTTGGTGAAGCGCTACAACTACACCGCCACCTACCGCGACGAGGACCGCTACCGCGCCGTGCTCGCCCGCCACGCCCCCATCACCCTCGACCTCGACAGCGAAGCAGCGCTCATCCAGACCCTGCGTAACGCCCACGACCTTGGCTGGCAGCCCGACCAGATCCTCACCGCCGCCCTCGGTCGCCGTTCCCTCACTGACGCCGATGACCCCGGGGCCGTGCTCGCCACACGCGTCAACACCGACCTGCAACAACGCCGGCCACCCTCCCCGAGCGTTCCACCGCACCGCGCGGACGTGACCCGCTGGTGCGGCATCATCGACGCCATCGCTCCGCACGCCGCCGTCGAAGACCCCTCCTGGCACCCCGTCTGGCAGCGCGCCGCGGGCGCACTCGCTGCCGGATTCGACATCGACGCTGCCCTGACCGTCGCGGCCCACCAGCTCGCCGCACGCCCCGCCGGGCTCGACCCCATGCCCGATCATCGCTACGCCGAAGCCGCACTCGCCGCCGAACTCGAGCGCCGCGCCGACCGCGGACAAACCCACACACCCGCGCTGCCGTGGCTGGCCCGGCCCGACTTCGCCGCCACCCGACACCACCCCGGGCACACCCAGTACCTGCACGACACGAACACCGCTATCGCCACACGGCTCGAACACCTGCGCGCCGACATGGTCCAGACCCCGCCCTCGTGGGCGGCGGGCCTGGGACCTCGCCCCGCCAACCCGATCGCGGCCGAACAGTGGGACGAGCTCGCCGGGCTCGCCGCCGCCTACCGCGAGACCTTCCACATCACCAGCGACAACGCCGCCACACCACTCGGCGAGCAACCCGACAGCCACGGCGCCAAGGCCGCCGCCTGGCACGACATCACTACACGCTGGACCACCCTCACCGAGCCACCCCCACCCAGCCAACACGCCGCGGTCCAGCGCACGCAGCCAATCGAGATCGAACTCGCTGACTCCTTCGCGGAGTTCACCGGCCAGGACGACCGCCACGCGCTGGAACCCTTGAACGTGCTCGTGCGCCGTTACGACCGGCTCGCTCGCGATGGCGACGAGGACCGCTTCCTCGATCTCCTCGGCCGCTACGTCCCAGCCGCGGTCAATGCCGGAGCCGAACCCGCTGCCCTGGCCGCGCTCAGCCGCGCCCAAGACCAAGGCTGGCAAGCCGAGCGCCTCGTCCGGGCCCTCGCTGACGACACCGGATTCAGCTGGGCTGACGACCCCGCCGCCGTGCTCGCCAAACGCATCACCACCCACACCAGCCGGCATCGGCCACCCGCACGCACTGCCACCCCCGCCACCGAGGAGATCGGCCGCTGGCGGCACATCGTGACCCAGCACCTCCCCGACGCCGAGGTCAGCAGCGCCTCCTGGGACATCGTGTGGCGCCACGCCGCCGGCGGCACCAGATACAGGCTCGACGCTGATTCGGCGCTGGCCGAGGCCGTCCTGCACCTGGCCACCAACACCACCGGCGCTCATCCCAGCGACTACCGGCGCACCGGCGAAGCCCTTGTCGCCGCACTCACCCGCCGCATCGCCCACGGCGAAGGACACCATCGCGCGCTGCCCTGGCAAGCAGTCCCCGACCTCACCGCCCGAACCAACTACCGGCCGACGCTCGAGCGACTCGACGCGCTCAATGCTGAAATCACCGCGCGCATCGACCAACTCCGCGACCAGATCACGCGCGACCAGCCCCGCTGGGCATCCCAGCTCAGCCCACGACCCACCGAGCCCGAACAGACACAGCACTGGAACCACACCGTGGGACTAGCCGCCGCGTACCGCGAAACCTACGGAATCAGCACCACAGACCCTGCCTCCCCACTCGGTGCGCAACCCGCAGGGAACGGCCCCAAAACCCAAGCCTGGCAAGAAATCACCCGCGACTGGAGGCAGCTAATGACCACACCCGACCGCGAAGACATCGAATCTGACGCCATGTACACCCGCGAATCGCGCCGTGACACCCTCAACGCGGTCGGCAAGGAGTTCCACAGCGGCGTCGCAGCCCGCGCTGCAGCAATGCGCGCACAACACGAAGGCGACCGCACCGCACGGGACGACGAGGCGGACGACGAACTTGACAACCTGCGACACGGCGAAGGCGATGACCTGCGCAGCGGCCTCGGGTATTGACCCCGTACGACGAACGCGTCTGGGGGCTGGTCAACCACGCCGACGTCATCAGAGCCGACGACGAGAGACCACAAGCTCGGCATGGGCGACCCAGGGTCGACGGCAGGCGCGTCCAGGAAGCTGGGCGTGCCCTGGCGGCAGCACGGAGCGCGCCGCCCTGACCTGTCACAGGCGGCAGCTCAGCTTTGCTGTCGTCAGGTGATAGCGGTGCCCTTGCCCGGCAGGGACACGACACGGCCTCGTTCGGCGAGTTCGTGAACGGCGCGGTCGATGGTGCGGACGCTGGCGCCGTACTCAGTGGGAGGGTCTTGCGCCTCGGTAGCCAGCCGTCGAATTCTCCGGCTTCAATCCGTTGTACCAGGTGGTTGCAGACTTGTTCCCAGACGTACTCAAGGCCACTGCTGAGCGGGTAGCGTGATTGTTTGGGCTGGTTGCCGGTGGCCCCGAGACGCCGGATCTCTGCGATCCAGTCCAGC
Source organism: Saccharomonospora sp. NPDC046836 (assembly GCF_040645195.1). Classification (NCBI taxonomy): domain Bacteria; kingdom Bacillati; phylum Actinomycetota; class Actinomycetes; order Pseudonocardiales; family Pseudonocardiaceae; genus Saccharomonospora; species Saccharomonospora sp. NPDC046836. Next base: position 276,678 of record NZ_JBEYXW010000006.1, on the reverse strand, counting down.
TCCGCGTCGGTGAACCCTTGGTCCAGCGTGAACGTCTCCTGCGGCTTCCGGGCCGCATAGAACATGACCTCAGCTTGACGTGCGTTGTCGTCGGCCAGCGCCTCCGCAATGGCCTCGCATTGTTCCTTGGTCAGGACCACGAGCTGTGGGTTTGCGCAGAGTTGATACCGGAGATCTGTGACATCCCAGCGGGCGTGTCCACCCACGGTCACGCAGCCAGGCACTACCAGACCAGATCTCCACCATCGGGCCAGCGTCTGGCGAGGGACGCCAATGGCATGTGCGGCAACGCTGGTTCTCACGAGTGGCATGGACGTCGGTGACGGCACACACCACAATGCCGGCGCTAGGTACCGCGCCGGGCTTGCTACGGCCGGGGAACGAACGTGCCCCGGCCGAAGCGGGTGACGACCAAGCCGTCCTCTTTCAGCTTCAGCAAGGCACGGCCGATCGTCCCGCGGGCTACGCCGTAAATCGATGCCAGGTCCGACTCGCTCGGCAACCGCACACCGGGCGCCAGCGAACCGCTTTCGATGTCGGCACGCAGGTCGGCAGCCACCTGCTCCCAGATGAAGTCCGGTCCGTCGTGATCAATGCGATCTGCACGATTGTCCCAGCTCACCTCCAGGAACCTACGCACCTCTATGCGCTCCCCTTGCGCCAGAGACGCCTGCAGGCGACTATAGGAGTCTATAGACGACTATGTTTGAGCTGCGCGAATATGAGAGTTGAGCCATGAGGGAACCACCAACGACGTCACAACCCCCCACACCCAGCAGCACCACGAACCAGGAGGAGTTCTCCGTGCCGCCCACCAACCACCAGTGCCTTCGGATCGCCGACGCACTGCTGGACGACAATGTGGCGCAGGCCGAAGTCTTCCTGTGGGCCGCGTGGCACCCTCTCGCCGAGTTCCCCGACGAGGACTATTCCCTAGAAGAACAAGCCTGGGCCGCCAGCGTCCGCGCGCTCCGCCGGCCCCCTGACCAGGACCCGGACTCTGCACGGACGCGGCTGGACGACGCGATCCGCGCCGAAACGACCAATCTCCTGCTCCGCGACCACAGCGCTGCGCGGGAGGCGCTGCGGTTGGTCGGCGCCCACCTCGTCACGCGCGGCCACACGGTCCTCATCGCCGCGGAGCCTCGGCCATGATCCTGCGACGACTCCGCCGACGCACCAGCCTCACCGCGCAACAGCGGGACGACATGATCGACCTCCTGAGCGAGGCCACCATCGCCAGCCACGGCACGCTCGAATACCTGCAACGCCGCGGACGGGGCATCCTAGAATCCGCCCGCCGGTCACGACACATCCGCCCACCCGCAAACCCGCTCGACACTGCCGCAGTGCGTTTGCGCTGCGAAGCATACGAGGCGATCGGCCTGCTGATCACCTCCATCGAGCATGCGGACGACCCGCACCACCTCAACCAAGTCGGCGCCGAAGTCCGCATCATCGCCCAGCGCATGGAAGCCTTCCCCCGCGAACCAGACCCGCCGCCGCCCTCTGGCGATATCAGCGTCCAACTCCGGCGCATCAACGGTGCCGTCGACGCCGAAGCCGACATGATCTACCGACTCCAAGACACCGGCAACCCCGTCGCCGCGGCCTACTTCCGACACCGCGGCCTTCATCTCCTCGAACTCGGCATGATCGAAACCGAACAAGCCGGTATGGATGTGACCACGATCCGCGCCGCCATCTCTGCCACGTTCAACATCCCCGACCCACACAGATAGTGGTCTACGCCCTCCTCGTGCACGTCCTGGACTTGCAACGCGTGCACGAGGCGCGGGCCAGCCGCAGCCGCTCGTCGGTCAGCACCCGCGGCCAGCCCGGTTGCAGCTCGGCCTGGTCATATAGACACGCAGTACGTCGAGCAGCACGAGCGGCCCGCACTGCGGGATCGCGAACCGAGCCAATCTGGTTCCCGGTCACATCTCCCAGTTTCGGGTCCGCCAGGCACCAGCCGGCTGGGTCTGAACTCACAACACTCGTCGAAGCGGCCCTGGTCGAGCCGGTTGGCGAAGCCTGCGCCGAAGTCGTTGCAGGCAAGAATAGGACCCCACTAGGGGTGCTGGTGGGGTCGACGAGCGCCTACAGGCAGGACGCGACCCGTGGGTAGCGCTGACAATGCGCAGCAAACAGGTTCTCGTGGACGTCGGGATCACTTTGCAGCGGCCGGGGTGAGAAGTAGCCCCGCGAACCGCTCACTGTTCGTTCGTAAACCGGTCGGGCCTGGATGGTGCGCCGGCGGGCTTATGGCCGTCGGTGAGGCAGTGGGGGTGTGTCCATTCGGTGGTGAGCCGTTCGGCGAAGCCGGCGCGCCAGCGGTCGTGCCAGTATTGGGCGTCGCGGGGTGAGGCGTTCTTGCCGATGTGGGCGGCTCTCCAGGTGTAGGTGAGTGTGGCGAGTTCGGCGAGTAGGGCGGGATGGTTGAGCCAGCAGTCGGGGATGGCCACGGCGCGCGAGCCGGGTTTACCGACGTAGGTTTCGTTGTAGTACCGGACGAAGTGCGCGATGGTGAACAGCGGCGTTTCGTCGCGGTGTTGCTTGTCCTCGGCGGCGGGTGGTGCGGCGAAGGGAAGCCACCGGGCCAGGCGCGGGTTGTGGTCCTGGTCGTCCTCGAGGGCGGTGATGCGTTGTTGCAGCCGGTCGATGTGCGCCTGCTGGCTTTGCATCTGGGTCCACAGTGTTTCGACCATAGCGTCGAGCTCGTCCCGGGTCCGCCGCTGCGGCGGGCCCGCCGGGTCCTCGCTAGGTGCGGGGACTGGGATGTCTTCGTCGTCGTTCACTGCTGCGCCTGACGGTCGTATGTCCTATTCGGAGCGTTCTCGAAAAGGGTCGGGCGGGCATAGCCGTCCGCGTCGACGGAGGCTTGGCCGTTGCGGATCGCGGTGATGTCGGCGCGGAGTTGGGGCCAGTCGGGGCGTTGTTCGACGTCGATGGTGCGTCCGAGGATGGGCAGGAGGTTGGCGTGCAGGATCAAGACGCGGCCTCGGGCAAGGGTACGGATGTCTCCGGGGCGGTAGGTGGGGACGGTCTCGGTGCCGATGGCGGCGCGGCCGGCGCCGAGGAAGCCGTCGCTGTGGTGCTGGTAGGTGCGGCGTCGGTGCTGCCCGGACAGGGTGGAGACCCATTCGAGGGTTTTGTCGTCTTTGAGTCCGGGGAAGATGGTGAGGGTGAGGGTGTTGTCGATGAGCTGGAGGCGGCCGTGTTCGCCGTAGAGCTCGTCGAGCTGGGAGCGGGACTGCGCTGACCAGTGGATGAGCACCCCGCGGCCGGCGGAGTCGGCGATAAGGCCGGGCAGTCGGGGGACGGGGGTGGCCGCGTAGAGCTCGTCGAGGATCGCGGTGACGGGCGGTTCGAGTCGTCTTCGTGGTTGGCGTAGCGCGGTGTCTTGGGCGGTGGTGAGGATCTGTTCGGTGAGTGCGGTCAGCACCGGCCGGGCTTGGGGTGCTTGGTGTTCGCCGGCGATGATGAACAGGCTGCCGCGGCGGGCGAGGAAGTCGTCGATGTTGAGTTCTTCTCCGGGCCCGGGGGTGGCGAAGTGCCGGATGGCGGGGTTCATGAAGGGTTCGATGGCGCGTCGGACCGACATCCAGACCGCGTCGGAGGTCTCGGCGACCATGCCGATCTCGGAGCGGAGGTTGAACGCCAGCTCGGGATGGGTGGGGCGGAGCAGCTCGACCGGTTCTTGGTCGGGTGGTTTGGTGATCGACCAGTTCACAAGGTCGGCGACCGTGCGGTGATGTAGCGCGGCGGCCAGCAGGTAGGCCTGCAGCACGATGGTGGCGCGGCCGCGGAAGACTTTGTCGTTGCCTCCGATGTCTTCCAGGCCCAGCGCGGATGCTTCGATCAGGGTTTCCGCGCGGCGCAGCGCGACTGCGGGATCGTGACATCCGGACACCGGGGACCAGCGTGCTGTCGCAGGCCACCGCAGGGTGTTGGTCGCGTCAATGAGCAGGACCGGACCGGCGTCGGGGCGGCGAGCGCGGGCCAGGAGTCCCCATTCGGCGAGGTCGTTCTTGGTGGTGGAGGCGAGTAATGCTCCGGGGGCGGCGAGGACTTTGTGCACCAGGTCGGTGCGTGACTTGCCTGAGCGGGTGGGGGCGATGGTGCCGGTCGGGGTTTCCAGCGAGGTCACCAGGCGCTGTCGCTGGGGGCCCAGGTGCAGGGGCGTCGCGATCTCGTGCAGTGGTGAGCGGCGGCGGGTGGCCGGGGGTAGGTCGGCTCGTGTCCATCGCGCGGTCTGGCGTGCCGCTGCTGGGGAAAGGGTTCTGCGCAGGTCACGGCGGGAGGCGTGCCCGGCCTGGTCTGGTCCTAGCCAGCGCCAGGCGGGGATCATCGCAGCCAGGATGGCGCCGGTGATCACGAGGATTTGGCTGGTGAACAGGATCCAGAAGGTCGGGGTGTGGCCGGCGAGTCCGCTGGTCCACGGCTCGGGCAGGTTGGTTCCGGGTGCGCCGGGGTGGGTCAGGATGCGGGCTGCGAAACCCAGCCAGTCACCTGGCCGCTGGGGCCAGGTCCAGGGTCCGCCGTGGAGCGCGGTGGTCAGGACCGCAGCGGTGGTCAAGGCCGCCGCAAGCGTGCAGAGGCCGGCGAGCGCGGCGACGCACAGTGCCACGAGGGCGACGTCGCGGTCCAGGGCGAGTCTGTCGGTTCGTGCGCGGGGCATGGCGCACCGCTCCCTCCCGATATTGGGGAGGGACCGTCATGGGCGCGGGTGTCACGTGGTTGCGCTCCCTCCCGGTGGCAGGGAGGGCGTGCTGGGGGTGACGACGCGGCGTATGGACACGATCTGGTCTGCCCAGGCCGACAGAGGTTCGAGGATGACCCCGGTGGAGCTGTCGTAGGAGTTGACGATCAGGCCGTGCCCGGCGTAGATCCCGACGTGGCGGGGCACTTGCGGGGTGCCGAGGGAACCGGGAATGAACAGCAGGTCCCCGGGTTGGATGTGCGCGAGACTCGCTACGGCGTGCCCGGCGTGGACTTGGTTCATGGTGCCTGCCGGGATCCCGACGCCCGCTGCGGCCCACGAGGCGAGCATGAGGCCGGAACAGTCGTAGCTGTCCGGTCCTTTCGCTCCCCACACATAGGGTTTGCCCAGTTGCGCCAGGGCGAACGACACCGCGGCGGCCTGCCGGGAATCGCGGGGCAGTGTGTAGCCCACGGGCAGCGTCGTGGGGTCCACCGTGTCGGGGTGCAGGGGGATGTTGGAACCGCCGAGGTCGGGGCACCGGGTCTTCGCGGTCACCGCCTGGATCGCTTCGGTACCGCTGTCGGCGTCCGAAGTGGGTGGTGTGGGGTTGTCTGGGCCGGTCCAGAATTGGGCCACGATGGCGGCGGCCGCGTCTTCCCTGGGGGCGTAGCGGTCCGGGTAGGCGCTGCGCTGGACTGCTTGCGCGGCGACGCCGGGCGGCATGGTGTCCCAGCCGGGCAGCGCGATCAGCGCGTCGAGAAACGTGTGCGTCGCGTATACGGGGTTCAGGATCTGGGTGGGTGTTCCCCACCCTTGGGACGGGCGTTGCTGGAACACGCCCAGTGAGTCGCGGTCGCCGTAGTTGAGGTTGCGCAGTGCCGACTCGACCATCCCGGCGGAGACGGCGAGGACTGCCGCCCGGCGCGGGAGACCTCGCTGGTGGACGACGTCGACGATCGTGCGTGCGATGTCCATCTGGTCGGCGTCGAGCACCTGTTGGTGCACGGCCACGCTACCGCCGCCGGGGCCGCCGCGGTCGCAGCCCGACAACGCCACGACCGCGCCGGCTGTGGCCGTTCCCAGGACGATCGCTGTGGTCGCGATCGGGATCGCGACCACAGCTGTCACGGCAGCCGAGATCATGGCGAGCGAACCCCCGCCCCCGCTGGTGGTGGCTGGTTCGGTCACCGCGGCTCCCTGGTGTCGCGGTGACGCTGACGGAGTTGGGCGTTGGTGTCGAAGATGGTCTGTTCCAGTCGACTGAGGACGGTCTGCACCTTGTAGCCGGTGCGGTTTTCCACCTTCCACAACGCGCGCCCTTTGCGGTCGTTGGCCCATCCTGTTGTGGTCTGTTGTTCCTTGTCGGACAGGGCGAGGTCGTCGGCGAGTTCGTCGGCGACACGGGTGGACTGTCCGAAAAGGATCCGTGTGCTGCACAGGGCGAGGAGGTCTTTGGCGATCGCGACTTCCTGGGATCCGGTGTTGCCGACCGAGAGGAAGTCGGAGGGTTTGTGGCTGACCAGGATCTGGATTTTGCGTTCGGCTCGGGACAGGCGGAGCTCGCTGTCGACGGCTTGGACCGCGCGTAGGCCGAGGCGCAGTTGTCGCCAGATCTCGTCGCGGACCACGATGCGGAGGTCACCGTCTTCTTGCAGGTCGGTGGCCAGTGATGACCACGAGCCCAGGCAGGTCAGGGCGATCGCGACGGCGTGGTCCCCGCGGGAGCGCAGGCGGGACAGGTCCATGCTCTGGGCTGGAGCGTCCCAGTCGACGGTGATGTTGGTCGGCTCATCGAACAGTCCGGCGAGCGGGCCCGAGATCAAGTTCGCGAGGGCATCGGTGATGGACCGTAAATGGTCCAGGAAGTGCCGTCGGTTAGAGAATCGCATCTCCTGCCACAGCGCGAGGTCAGGGTTAGCGAGTTCGCGGTGGACGTCGGGGATGGTGATGGGGCGGAGCCGGGTGTAGCCCTCGGCCGCGCCGATGAGTCGTCGCAGGACCGCGGAGAGCACCGCCTCGTCGGTGACCGTGGGGTTGTAGCCTTGCGCTTCGGCCAGCGCGACGAGTAGCTGCACCCAGCGGCCCAGGACACTGTCGAGTTCTTCGCGCTGTCGGTCGACGCTCCAGCCGTTCCAGCGGGCCGCCAGCGGCCCCAGGTCCAGGGCGTTGAGCCGGGCGTGGCTGCCGCTGCCGAGCATGATCGGTGTGACACCCAGCGCCCGGAGTAGTGGGCTGTACTCCCCTTTCACATCCCCGGAGATGAGGGTGCGGACCCCGAACACCATCATGCGGAGGAGGAAGGCCACAACGGTGGAGCTTTTGCCCTTGCCGGGTTCACCGAAAATCACCATGTTGGGGTTGGCGCACATGTTGCGCAGCACCCACTCCACGGGATGGCAGTAGAACGCGCCGCCGGAGTGCACGTCGTAGCCGATACGCGCCCCCACTGCCGGTGTGGGGGTGGCCGACAGTAGCGGGAACAGGCCACCGATCTCGTGTGTGCTGGCCTGATAGACGGTCAGCGGGGGGAGCACGGGTGACCAGCCCTGGCCCCGGCGCGGGTGGCCGCGCCGCGGCGCGACAGGCTGGTTCAGACGTTGTCTCGGCGGCCGGGTCACCGCCGGCGGGGTGGGTCTGGTGCTGGGGGCGGAGCCGAAGGTGGCCAGCAGTTGCGCGGCGGAGCGCTCCCGGTTCGGCGTCGAGCGGTTCATAGGGCGCCTCCGCGCAGGCGGGGAAGCCCGATTCCGACGGGCAGGACGGCCGCGACGAAGCTGGAGTCCTGGGCCAATTCCATGCGCAGCAACTGGAATCTGCCGGCGATGTCGTTTTCCAGGCGAGCCGCGTGGTCCTCGATGTTCCAGTGCGAGGGCACGGTCACCGCGGTCGCAGCGGCGAAGCGGACGAGGCCATGCCCGGCGGCGACGGCTTTCTCCTGGGCGTGGGCTCCGCTGGCGTCGCGGCTGTCGGCGGCGCTGCTGTTGAAGCCCTTGGAGGTTTTCCAGTCCCGGACCACGCCGGAGCGGAACCGGTGCCCGCGCACGAGGTTGCGGGCCCGGCGGGGCGGGAGGACCTGATAGTGGATGGCCAGGCTTCGCCGCTCCCCCGGGGTCCGGACCGCCAGCAGCGCACCGAGGGAGCCGAACACCGTGCCGGCTGCGGGCATGAGCACCGAGTAGGAGACGGTGGAGAACCCATCGTGGTGGTAGGCCCGCCCGGACGGGGCCGGGGCATGGGTGGGGCCGGCCGCGGCCCAACTGACCGCCCCTGCACTGCGCGAGGTTTCGCTGTGGTGGTAGGTGGCCAGGCCCGCGGCGGTCGCGGGGTTGAAACCGGTGCGGATGGCTTCGGCCAGTTCCGCGCCGGAGAGCCATCGCACGCTCCTCGCCCCCAAGGATCTGAGTTTGTCCTCCAACCCGTCGAGCACCCGGTACAAGGCTGCGGCGCGGCCGGCGATCCCCCCACCCGCTGCCGAGGCGGGGCGGCGCAGCGCTTCTTCCGTGCCGGACAGCGTCACGAACACCTCGTGGCGCACGGACACCGCGCCCACGACGCGGTCGAGTTCGGTGGTGACCTGGCGCGCCAGCGCCGGGGTACCGGGTGCGTCGTGGCCGGCCCGCCAGGCCGCGTACTCGGCGCCGTCGTCGGGCACCGTGCGCACCAGCAGGGTCATCCGGTCGACGACCTCGCGCTGCCCGATGGCCAGCAGCAGGTTGCCCAACCGGTGGGCCAGACGTTCGCAGTCGCCGTCGGAGAGCATGCCCACGCCGCCGTGGGTCAATCGCGCGGTCGCGCCCCATCGGCCCTCGGCGGTGTCGTGGATCAAGCAGACGCGGCCGAGGTCGCGCAGGGGCGGGCCATCGGGGAACCGCAGCCGCGCCAGGACACCGGGCAGGTCGGGCTCACCGGGATCGACCGGCGCTCCACTGGCGGCTTTGGCCTGCCAGCGCGACCACCCAAACGCGATGCCGACCTGGAACAGCAACAGGTGCGCCAACCAGCGCAGCGCGGGGCGGCCACGCACCGGCACGACAACCAGCGCCGCGACCGACGCGGACACGGCGAGTAACACGAGGGCCTGGGCGAGGTTTCCTGCGGCCAAGGCCACGATTACCGGTACTGCCAGGGCGATACAGGCCAGGGCTTGCCCCGGGGTGAGCCCCGCGATCCATCCGGCGTGCTCGCGCCGGCCCAGGCCGCGGTAGATACGGGGCGTCATGCGCTCACCGCCGCTTGTTCGATTTCCTTGTCCTCCAGGGCGTCCCCGCCGCCGCGCGCACTCGGGCCGCCACCAGTCGGCGGCAACGGGCTGCCTCCACCGGGGCCGGGTCCGTTGGGTGTCGGTGGATCGTCATCGCCCCCATCGCGGTCTCCCCCACCGCCGTCGCCATCGCCGTGAGCTGGGTTGGGCGGGTGGTCATCGGCAACGTCCGGTGCGCCAGGGTCTGCACCACCGGTCGCACTCGAGGCGTCCGCGGTCGTGTCACCGTTGCCCTCGGCGCTGCCGCCACGCCCCGAACCCGTTTTGCAGTCGCTGCCGTGGGTAGCGGCGGTTCCGGCGGGGTCGTCGCCGACCCCGGCAGCCTCGAGCCCGCCCCCGTCCTCTCCCCAGTCCTCGAAGGCTGCGGCGCGGTCGAACCGGTCGGTATTCGCCTGTTCTTGACCCGCCCCGGAGTCGCTGCCCTCGCTCGCCCCCAAACCGCTGCCCCCGCCGCCGGTGGCGGCCTTGCCTGCCTGGCCGGCGATGCTGTTGGACCCGTAGGAGTCCAGCCCCACGTCGTGCAGCTTGTCGCGGAACGCCGCACCCGCGTCGGTATTGGGGTCGACGAACGCGAACAGCTTGAACAGCACCAGGGGAACGCATAGCGACACGAGCAGAACTCCGATGCCGGCCAGCAGCCCCGAAAGTCCCTCAGCTCCACCGGCGATGGCGATACCGAGCACGAGGGCGAGCGCGAGGACCGGTTTCATCGCGATGGCCGCGAGCAACCACCGCGTGGTCTTCCAGAACCATCCGGCGGTCACGTTGGCCAGCAACCCTGCCGCGGTCAACGGAGTCGTGGCGACCAGCACATAAATTGCGGCTTCCCGAAATAACATCTCCACGACGTAGCCGAGGGCAGCGGGCACCACCCCGAACAGTCCGGCGATGCCCAGCACGACAGCTTTCACACTGTCAGAGATGGCGTCGGTGAACCCCGTCATGGTCAGGGCTTCCTCGAAGTTCTTCGCTTGCAGCGCGGAGTCCAGAATGGCCGCGGTCAGCGCGTCAGTCGCGAGAAGGAACGAGCTGACGAGTCCGACCGTGACCGCCAGCGCCACTCCATATTGGAATGGACCCGCCACCATGCGGGTAAACCCGCGGCCGCCGCGCAGCACGGTGACGATGATCTGCCAGAAGAACAAGCCCAGCGCCAGGACACCGCCGATCCACAGCATCATCGGCCACAACACCGACACCGGCCCCTCAGTGGTGGACACGGTGAACATGGAGAAGTTGTCGGCGATCTTGAATGCCGTGCGCAGGATGCCCAGCGCCCCTTCCCAAATTCCCAACATGATGGCATCGAGCAGACCCGACATGACATCTCCGATGGCGATGCCAGCCGAGTCGCCCAGCAGTCCGAGGATGTCCAGCGGGTTCACCGTGCACCACCCCCGGTCAGCGCCCGATAGCCGGCTTTGACGGAGTCCACGCTGCCCGGCCAAGCCGCTGGCGCGTAGGCGGCGCGGCTCCCTGGGCCGATGCGCCAGGAGGTTCCTGTCCAGCGCAGGGCCTGGCAGTCGCCGATCCCGAATGCCGTGGAGTGGCCTTTATAGTCGAACCTCAGCTGCCCCAGGGTGCAGACCACAGTGAACCGTCCGACGTCCGCACTGCCCTTGATCAACCCGTGCGTGACGTCGTAGGACACGGTCAGGCCCTGTGTCAGCTGCCCCGCCGACAGTCCCGCACTCTGCCGGAACCTGCTCAACAAGGTGTGCAATCCACTGCCCTCGACCGGGGGCGCGCCACGCAGGGCCAAGGCGGTGTAGGCGCGACCATAGACATCGGGATCACCACCGCGCAACGCAGTCTCGTTGAGCACTTTCAGCTGCGCGAGCGCGCCTTCGGGTGTGTCCGGGAACCCGCCTGGGATCCAGGCGCCGACCGTGGTCGCCGGGGGCGGGAGCTTGATGTCGGGCTCGGCGGTTTGGGTGGTGAGGGGCTGGGGTTGCGCCGCATCCGGCGGCAACTCAAGCATCGGTCGGGCAGCGAGCGCGCGCTCGACCTCTGTAGCATCTCTCGACTGCTGGTGTGCTTCGGTGTGTGCCGGTGCGGTTGGGGTGCTCGGGCGGTCCGCAGTGCCAGCGTCCCGTGTGGACAGATACGCGACAGACGCCGCCCCGGCGGCCACGACGACAGCAGCCGCTATGCCCGCGAGCCGGGCCCCGGCATGGCGGCGCGCCTTCCGGTCGATGGTGGAATCGATCATGACTCAGCCGCCCGCGAAATCGTTGATCAGCGTCCAGCCAATGCCGTACAAGATCGCGCCACCGACCGCACAGAGCATCATGACCACGCCGATCCTCCCGGCCCGATGGTGATCGACCCAGCGCCCACCGGCCCACACGATCAAGCCGATGAAGAAGCCAAGGATCAACGCCACGCCAGCAGCCCATTTGGCGTTGTTCACCACGCCGAGAATGCGGTCGTCGCCCGGCGGCGGAGACGGGCGCGGATTGGGGATCTGGGCAACCCAGTCCGCCAGGGTCTGCGCGAGCATGTGGCCTCCCCTGTCACCGCCCGCGGCAGCGCCGAAGGCGGATCGTGTGGGAGGGCTCAATCGCTTGTGTCGTGAAACTGGATCAGCTGATGATCGGGCCGAGATGCGCTGTCACCAGATGTTGCGGCGGGCCGGCAACTTCGCCGTTGCGGCAATGCGGGTGGACCTGCCGAGTGCGGCCGGTCGCCGGCGACTCAATAAGTCTTGCCAGCCCGCTGTGATCACTCGAGGTTGACTGCGGTACTGCGCCTGCCTTTTGGTCGGCGGGCGAGGGTTTTCCATCGGGAGGGCGGAGCTGGGGAGAGAGCGCCCAGGGTGCGCAGCAGCCGTGTTGCCGCGTCGCGCAGTCGTGCCGGGGTCACCGCGGCGGTGATGCCGTGGACAGCCACCGCAGGATCGCGGGGCAGGAACACGGCGTCGCGCATCAGGACTGCGGTGCGGCGGCCGGCGTGTCCGGCGACAGTGTTCGGCCACCGTGTCGCCCCCAGGACCACCATCTGCGTCGGCGGAGTGGCCGCGCCGAGCCGGATCCAGGGCTCCAGACGAGCCAGCACCTGCTCCGCATGGGCGAGCCCCGGCACGGTGGGACGGACGACCAAGAGCGGACGCGGCGAGGGGCTACCCGTCTGCAGCCAGGCGCCAGCACCAGCCAAGGGGTGTGCGCTCACCCGCCACGCGTCGCATCCGATATCGACGACAGTGACATCGAGCCGACGATCGCCGGGCTGCCAGAACGGCGGTGGGGGCACCATGCTCGGCGCCAGCACCGGCAGCGAAGTATTGATCCGGGCCAGTATCGCCCGGGCTCGCCACGAGAACCGGATCCCCACCGCCGGGTGCGGTCCCGCGACGAGCGGCCCCTCCGTGCGGGTCGCGCGACTCAGTCCTGATCGCACCGGGTCAGCCGTGTCCACCATCAGTACCGCACGCCCCGACAGTTGCAGCGCATCCGCCACCGCGGTCGCCGTGACCGTCGCCCCGCACCCAGGCGACGCCGCGAGCACCGGGATAACCAGACCAAACCGGCGCCAGTCAACAGGGTGCAACGCGTCGAGAGGCCCCCGGTGCTGCGCCACCGCCCCGGCCGCCATCGCGGTGCGCGCAGCGATGTCCGCACCAATACGGTCAGGGTGCGTGAGTGGGTCGTCGTCACGATCAACTTGCGCAGCAGCGGCACGCGCCGATGCGAGCAGGCCCGCCTCGACTGCGGCGTCACGATCAGCACTGCCCGCGCCCGGCGCCGCAGCCTTAACTTGTCGCGCAAGGTCGTCAGCAAATGCGCGCAGCAGGTGGCTGGGGTGCTCTCGACGCGAGCCGCGCACTGATGTCGTGGATCCTGGACACATGCATTCCTCCCCTGCCCGAAACAACGGAGCAGCGGCCACAGCAGCTGTGCTGCCGGGCCGGTTGTTCAAGGGGAGGAGCGGCCAGCTAGTCGATCGACCACAAAAGTTGACTATCTCCGATCAGGGTAAGGAGCAGCCTGCGGCATTGTCAACTATTGTCATCTCTGAGACAGTGGTGGCGGTACGGCCAGCTACGTGGCGCGGCCGTGCAGGCCAGGACAGGCAAAAGGAGGGGTGCTGACGGTGGCGCAGCGCACACCGCAACCCGAACCGTCCGGAGAACGCGACCGTGAACCTCAGGACATCGAGTCGCCCATCCCCCTGCGCTCGGATCGCGATCAAGAGGCGCTGACCAAGACGCTGCTGGGACTTCCCACGTTGGCAGAGCGGCTGTCGTATCTGCTCGAGCATGAGTCGTACTTCTATGAGCTGAACCGTGAACCCGTGATCGATCCCGACGTGATTGCCGCCGCACCGCGTGGCCTGAAGCGCAAGCTCGCCCGCGTACCGGTGGTGGCGCGTTGGGTCGAGCAGCGGACCGGGCGGGGCTTCACGAAAAGCGCGATGTACCAATACCGCGATGGTGAGCGGCCCAAGCCACGCGCCGACGTCGCCAACGCGCTGGAAGAGTTCTGGCGCCTCGAGCACCGACTACTGGATCCCACGGTGCCGGCCAGCAAGTTCGAGGACCGCAAGGCCGAGGCCGCCGGACTCGACGAGCTGGAACGGCGTGCCTACGAACTCATGACCGAGGTCGGCTTCCAGGGGGTACGACCGCGGGAGATCAAACGCACCCTCGGTGAGACCGGCGATGCGAGCCGGTACGCCTTTCTCGCCGTGTTGGAAGCGATTTCCCGGGACCGGGCGAGCCGGCATCCCGCGGACACGCCAACGCCTCCGTCCAAGCCACCGAAGCGCACCTCAGCGGAGGACCGCCCGCAGTAAGGCGTGACCGTGCGACCCGGCCTACGGGCCGGCGGCAAGATCTCGCTTTACCGTGTGGCACGGTCCTTGGCAACACATGCCTGGGCCCGTGCGACAACCTCTTCGACAGCGGGATGATGCATTGCCCGGGATATGTCGGCCAGCCAGGCGAGTTCGTTGTCGTCGTCGGCAACCAACGTCGTGTGCTGAGGTCTCGCATCCACCTTGGTGTAGGCGGGGGGCGCTGCGATCCCTTCCTGAAACGCCAGTAATGCCCCCCGTAGCTCCGCGGCGACGGCGACCGCGAGTGCCCGGCGGCCTCGCACGTTCCGCGCGTGACTGACCTCCGTGATGAGTCGACGAAGGTTCGGATGAATGTGCGCACGCAGGAACAGGCGGGCATCCTGGATCTCGACCACTTGCTGGCGCAGGCCGGGTTGCCCGGTGCCACGCAAAACCGTTGTCTCGACTCGGACGGGCTCAAGCACATGCCACAGCCGCGTCACCTCCCGGGCACGATCATGGTGTCGGCGATCGTGCAGCCGTCGCACCGCCGCCGCGAACACCGAGCCCGCTGCGAACAGCGCAGCACCGATGATCTGAGCAATGTAGGGAAACGCCCGTCCAAACAGCAGGAACTGGTATCCAGCCACGGAAGTGAGGACAGCCGCCAGCTTCCACACCAAACCCAGCAACCCCACCCCCACGCCCAGCGCGGCCAGGAAGACACCAAACTGCACGACCCGGTCCTCGCCACGGGAGCCGCGCCACACACCGCGCACGAACAAAACGAGGCAGCTGATCATGTACACCAGGTAGAGCACGGAAAAGGCCACCGACGCGGGGTGGTGGTTGTCGCTGACGGCAAAGGCGTGGTCGGTCTTTCCGTGGAGGAGATACAGCACCACCAGCACGCCGATACAGGTGGCGAACACACTCAGGACAGTCCGGAGGCGAATCGTGGTCTGTTCCACCGTGCGCAGAAAGGCCACCACACACACCATGGCCGCCATCGCGGTCACGCTGTGCACGAGGATCCCGAGGTTGCGGACCCCCATGTGCTGATCGCTCCATCGGATCGTGGCCGGCGCGCCAACCACGAGTGACACCGCGATCAGCGCTAGCCCGAGGGCCATCCAGAACCGACTGAATTCATGCCCCAACCGCTGGTTGACGATGGCCTTCCGGATTGCCTCACCAAACACCACAGCAGCCGCCGCGTAAGCGACGATGCTGAGCGGATCAGCCATGGTTCATGCGCAACTGGCGATCTGGCCCGAAGGCCGAACGCAGTTGTCGCTGCGGCCCACGCAACCAGTGCCGACGCTCCTCAGCGCGCACTCGCGAGGCCAGCCGGTAGGCGAAGAACTCCGCTTCCTGTTCCTCCGCATGGAACGCTGCCGTGCGGGCCGCCCCGGGAAGCCGCTCGCACCGGTGATCGAGCATGATATGCCCGATCTCGTGAAACACGTGATGACGGACGTGCCCCGCGCTAGTACCACGGACCACGAATACGTAGTCCCGCTCCGCGGTCGGCACATACATGCCCGCGGGCAGAGCATCCACCGGGTTGATTCGCCACAATTCCAATGGCCTCGCGCGCCCCCGGTTGAAAGCCTGCAGGAAGCCGGTCACCTCGAAGGGCACCGGGATCGGCAGCAAGTCGATCAGCCCGTCACAACGATGCTTCAATTCGCGACGATCTTGGTTGAATCCCACCAGCGCGTCTCCCCTGTTCGCGAGCACAATTCCACGCCACGAACTAGGCAACCCCGGCCATCAAGCCGGCGGCGGGGGCCCGCCGTTCGCGCCGCACAGCGAATGTGGCCCACCGCGCCCCCAACCGGACCACACCCAACCGCTTTCTCAAGATCGCAACTAAACCACAAACAGACACACTCCGGGGCAAATCTCTCACCCACCGTGACACGATCGGGTGAATACGAGCTCGGCGGTATCAGAGCCAGCGCCAACCGTCCTGAGTGGTCCTACTAACACGCCTGACACATTCACCGCACACCAGCTCGTGGCACAGGCAGCTGCTTCCACGGTCCCGCTGGAAGGGCAACGGACTCCTGTTGTTCCGGACGACGCACTCTATCTCAATCCTCGAGTCTGACCACTTTTGTTGACTTTTTGGGCGCCTGCTTCTACGTTGAGCTAGATCGAGATCACTTCACTTGACTTCTCGCTGGTGTGTCCTGGTTCCAGCGCCTCCCCGTCGTCAAGGCATCCACAAGGAGATTTTCCATGCCTACGACACGTCAGCTACCGGCCCGTCTGACCCTCGCCGGCCTCGCCGCCAGTGCTCTGCTCACCGCCGCCGTCAGCTCCTGCAGCACAGCACCCGCATACGCGATCTCGAACGCGCCCGGAATCGGCCATGCGGTCACCCCGCCACAACTGGCAGCCTCGCAGCCCGACGCGACCATGGCTCCCGCTGCCGCCACGCCCGCAGACCCATCGCCCTCGCCGTTGTACCGGCCTTAAGACCCAAGCAACCCGACAAAAGCGTGGCCCGTCCTCGTTGCCCCCACGAGGACGGGCCACCCCTACAGCAATCCAGGCTTCAACCGGCGCTCCTCCCCTCAACGCCGAGCGGTCACAAGCCATCCGTTCTGTCCACGCGTCGCAGTGAGGGGAGACCATGCCCGCGACCGTCCTATCCCATCCGGCATCCCAAACACCCAGCAGCAACGTTGATCAACCGAAGCGCGCGGTGCACTTCCTCGGGTCGCTACCCCCGGAACTCCTGGGCGACAACCAACAGACTATGCAGTGGTTCCTCGACCAGACAGCCGACGTCGAACTCCTCACCCTGCCCTGTGAGCCGCAGCCGCACGGGCTCATCGACTGGCTCCAACGCCTGGCGACGGTCCCCGCCCTACAGCCAGCCCAACCCGCGACCTCGGCCACCTACGGCGGCCTGCCCACCTACACGCTCGCCCCGCAGCACCGGTTGCAGCCGTATCACGTCGCCCCCAACCGCGCCGAGGACACCGCAGTGGCCATGGCGGCACGGCCTCGCCTCCGCACGGCACGGGAGCTCCCACCGCACCAGGTACCTATTAGTCACCCGCTCGACCTCGCCTACTTCTGCTTCGGAGCGCAGCCACCCGCTCTCACCCACCTGCCGGTGTTCCGCGAGGCCGTCGTGGCCGAGGTCCTCGACATCCACCGTCAGTTCAGCGACGAGATCGTCTTCCAGCTCGAAACCACCGCCGTGCTCGCCCTCTACGACCGCACCCCGCGCCGGCTCTGGCACGCACTCTCCTTCGGCCTTGCCCAGCAAACCGCACAACTCATTGCCGCCACACCACCGCACGCCCAGTGGATCATCCACCTGTGTCATGGCGACCTCGGCCCGCAACCATTGGTCACACCATCCGACCTCGTCGCCCCGGTGATCTTCCTCAACGCCATGCACCGCAAACTCACCAAGCTCGGCTACCCCATGCCCCTGGCACACATCCCCCTCTACACCAGAACAACCGGGCCATCCACCGACGCCCACTTCTACCGCGCCCTCCCCCACCTCCGCACAGGCATCAGCGTCATCGCCGGCGTCGCCGACGAACACAACCCAGCCGACTCCCACACCGCCCTACGCCTGACAGAACAAGCCCTCGACGCGCCCGTCACAGCCATCGCGGCAGCCTGCGGACACGGCCGCCGCACACCCGAGGCCGCCGCCGTGAACACCGAACTCGCCCGCGCACTCACCCGTGCTCATCCCGGCCACGACTAACCCGCCACACAACAAGCGCCCGAGGCTACATCGCCCGGCGCAGGAGCCCATCTTGGACGGTTCATGACTCGAAGAACACCTGAGCGCGACGGTTTCGCTAGCACCTCTTCCCTGCAGCTGCGGGCAATAGCCCTATCGCATCAACCATCCATTGCAGACGGACGGTTCCCAGAATTCGGGTTCTCGCTAGCGGCACGCGACCTCGTGAAACCGCCTCTACCAAGGCCACCTGCGATCCAACGAACGCAATCGTCGCCACAAGGACAATGCAATGCACAGGCACTCTCAGGCGATCGTAATCTCGGAAGATCTATCGGCGAACCCGCCTTCGTTGCGAGGCAGCGCGAGGACTGCTGATTCTCCAGCCGACTTGGACACCTCACTGTTTGGCCCGCCCTACGTCCTCATCGGCGAGGACAACGCACGAATAGTCACCGCACCAACGCTTGACAGGGCACGGCATGAGCTCGCTGGTCGCCCCGATGCTGTGGCCATCGTCGGTACACTCCGATCCGGCGTACTTGGTGTGGATATCGACCCCGATGACACTCGCGCCGAGCCAGAAGCTGGTCATGCTGTGGGCGACGATCTTGTTTCCTGGTGCGACCGATTCGGCCTCCCGTGGCTATGCCGTGCATCAGGTCGCCCAGGCCACGTGCACGTGATCGCGATCGTCCCGACACAACTCCGGGCAGAGTTCCTGCAACTTTCGCGCATCGTCAGTGCACATCACGGTGTGTCGGTGACGATCCGCGCCAGCCTGAGGCTGCTCTCTGCGGCCCACCGTCGCCGTCTGCCCGCCCCGATCATCGACGCGACACTGTCCAAAAGCGACCTGCTTGGCCTACCATCGACGCAACCGCGAACTCGCGCCGCCGGCCCACGGCGACGGCACCAACCCCGGCAACGCCCAGTCCAGCCGAGTCGCTCCGAACGTGAATTCGGTAACGCCCTCGCCTACGCCCGCGCCCACTGGACCGCCTCTGAAGCCTGGAACGCCGCAAACATCCCCGGCAGCAAAGCCAGAGAACTGGGCCAACACTCGTGGCGACGATGGTTCTGGGCACCAGCCATCACCATTAGCGCCGCAGAAGACAGCTGCACCGAAGACCAAGCCTGGGACCGGTTCCGCGAGGCATCGCCCGCACAGGCCACCTGGCTCGGACGGGAGCGATGGCGTGCCGAACGCTGGTGTCCGGCCCTCGGCGAGGCCGGTCGCGACCGTCCCCGGCGAACCCGCATCCCTCCGTTAGCGGGATGTCCAGATCTGGCTCCAGCGCGGGGCCTTACCAATGATCGGGACCAGCGGCGGATCAAGGCCGTGCGGCGCACGCTGCTCGAAGCCGCCCGTCGATGCGCCCACGACCGTGGTCGCCTGCCACACGGTGTCCGGCCAGGCACACTCTTGGCGGCGCTGAGTGCCCTCGCTGAACCCATCGCACTCCACGACGGTTCGATCTCGATCCGCAGTTGGGCCGAGCGCGCGTGCCTCGACCCGAAAACCCTTCGCCGCGCCCGAGACGCCGCACACCAACTCGGCCTCATCCAACAACGCCACACCTACCAAGGCGGCCCACACGACTGCGACGCCTGGACACTCGCCGAACACCTGCGAACAGCCACCAAACACCACCTGACAGGGCATTCCCCCACTCAGTACACCCCCGTCCACGGCGCGGCCGACCCCATACGCCTACGCCGCCAGCATCACGCCGAACGCCACGACTGGCACAGCTGCTGCCGAAGCACCGCGTCGACGCGCCACAATGGACATTGTCATCCAGACGCTCCACCCACCGTTGAGGCGCTGGTCCTCAACCCGAAGGTTCCCCCGCCCAGCGACCCCGGGCCACTACTACAACTGCGCCGATTTGTCCTCCCTCACAATGAGAGAAGGGACGGGCAGAGATGCTCACGTCGCGGAATCCGCACCCGAACAACGCAGACATCACGGTCGCGGACAAGATCGCCCTGTCACTGCGGCCGCACAATCCGACTCAGCGAAAAGCGCCGGAACCACTCGACCTGCCGGATCTGGGATCACTTTCGGTTGACACCTCAACGACCTACGCATTGTGCCGGGTCGACGCCAGCGGCGCGGTCTCCGCCCGATCGGTCGTCGGCGCGCTCGGTTGGCAGCCTCGAGACCCCATAAGCTACGCCGTCCAATCAGGCGTGCTCATCGCCCACCGGAATCCAGAAGGTCTCTACCAAGTCCCGGCCACATCCTCGCTGATGATCCCGGCTGCGGCCCGCCGGGCCAGCCGCATCACTGTGGGACAGCAAATCCTCCTCGCCGGCCTACCCGCCCACGCCATGCTTGTGATCTACCCGGAGGCAATGGTTGTCCAGATGCTCCGCCTCTTCCACGACAACCTCGACCGCGCGAACACCTGAGATCTGGCGCGACGACGTCGGGCCATGGCCGCGCATGACCTCACGCTCATGCAAACGAGCGTCACCCTGAGCGGGATCACTCACCATGGGGTGCCGGAACCGGTTGTAAGCTCCACCGGTTCCGGCACCCCGTGGTGAAACACTCAGACCGGGGCTCCGCCGTGAGGCGCGGCGAGTGGGTGGGCTTCGCCGGTCAGGGCCGCGAGGGCGGCGGCCACCTCGTTGAGTCCGGCCTTGACATAGGTGCCGGTGGCCGAGTCACGTCCCCTCGCCGGGGTGTGTCCGGCGAAGGCCTCGGCCACGCCGTAGCCGAAGTGGCGTTCCACCCAGGTCAGCGTGGTGTGCCGCAGCCAGTGGGTGGACACCTGCTGCGCCTCCGCCCACGGCAGATGCCGCGCTACCCGCGTCCAGATGTGGTCGTAGCGGCGGTGGGTGATCGGCCGCCCGTCGGCGTAGCGCAACAACTGCCCATCCCGACACTCCATCCCTCGGGTGTCGGTATGCGCGCGCAGCCGGCGCATCAGGGTGGGTGAGACCGGCTGCCACCGCACGGTCTCCCCTTTCTCCCGCAACAACACCAGACACTGATGCTCGTCGAGGTCCCGTGGCCGCAGCGCCAGCGCCCCGCCCCGGCGTGCGGCGGTCTCCTCATGCAACCGGACGATCAGCGCGTCCAGCTCGGGGTCATCCCCCGTGGTCGCGACCACCTCGTTCAACTCCGCGATCCGCGCATCCGGCAGCGCCCGCCGCGCCGAGGGGATGCGCCGCGGTTTGGTCACCCGCCGCCCCGGATTCGCCCGCTCGTCGATCAACCCATCCGCTTCGGCATGCCGATACAAACAGCGGGCCGCGGCGATCAGGTTCTCCGCCGCCCCACGACCACCGCGGGAGTTGCGCCGCGGCACCGCCTGCGCCCGGGCCTGCTCCGCCAACCCCCGCAACTCACTCGCCGTGGGCTCGTCCAGCCGCCGCGTCCCCCACGCCACCTCGATCTTGCGCCAATACGTGCCATAGGTCGCCGCGGTGCGCGCCGACACCAGGCCGGCCACCACCGGAATCCACTCGCTGAAGGTCGGCACCGGCCGTCGCCGGTGCGGCTCCACCGGGTTGGGGGTGTCTCCGGTGGTGATCAGGTCGGCGGGGTTGATCCCCATCCGGGCCAACAACACCCGGGCCGCCTCCACCTCCGCCGGGCCCGCCGGATCAGCCACCGGGTGCGCGCCCATCACCGGTCACCCCCGGCCAGCCGACCGTGCAACCAGCCCAGCATCTCGGTCACCGCGGCCGGTGGATGCACCGCCAACACACCCCGAACAGCATCGGCGGCCAGCAGCACCCGGTCTCCCACCCGCACACCACAGGCCGCCCGCACCCGAGCGGGCAGCCCCAGCGACAACGACGCCGACAACCGCAGCGGACCGTGGCGATCCGGATAGATCACCACCGACCCGCCCACCACCGTCGCCCGCAAACGCTTCCCCACACCCCAGCCCAGCGCGGCCAGCACGCCACGGTTCCGCACCCGGCCCGTGGCCTCCATGACTGCGGTGTCGAACGACAACGACGGAACCGGCGCCGCCGGCATCCCCCACACCGGGACCCCCTCCGGCACACGACTCGACTCCCCCACACTCAGAGAGATCGTTCCCGCATCAGCACGCACGTACCCGGGGAGCACCGTCGATGAGACGGCAGAACTCACTGTCACCCACTCCTCACCCTGTCCAGATCACCAGGGGGAGGGCGCACCGAGGCCGAGCCTACCGGCCTCACGCTCACACCGAAAACTACTCACCGTAGCTATTCGATCACTCTCGCATGAGGCAAATTTGCCGTGGATATGTGTCCGAGGGGGGACTTGAACCCCCACGCCCTTTACGGGCACTAGCACCTCAAGCTAGCGCGTCTGCCATTCCGCCACTCGGACTTGCTGCGGAAAAGAGTAGCCGACGTCCACCTGACCTTGCATCGGGGGTCTTGTCACCGCGACCTCATCAGCCTCACCAGCATCGATGGTAGGAATAGCGAGTGACCGAACCGAGCCTGATCGATGCCGCCGCCGACGAGGCAGTGACGCTCACGAGCGAGCTGATCCGTATCGACACCACCAACACGGGTGATCCGAGCACGCTGGTCGGCGAGCGCGCCGCGGCGGAGTACGTGGCGGAGAAGCTGACCGAGGTCGGTTACGAGATCAGCTACGTCGAATCCGGCGGCAAGAACCGGCACAACGTCATCGCCCGGCTCGCCGGCGCCGACCCGAGCCGGGGTGCACTGTTGGTACACGGGCACCTCGACGTGGTGCCTGCAGACGCCTCAGAGTGGTCGGTGCATCCGTTCTCCGGAGCCGTCCAGGACGACTATGTCTGGGGCCGCGGCGCGGTCGACATGAAGGACATGCTCGGGATGACGCTGGCAGTCGCCAGGCACTACAAGCGCGCGGGCATCGTGCCGCCGCGCGACATCATTTTCGCCTTCGTGGCCGACGAGGAAGCCGGCGGCCAGTTCGGCGCGCAATGGCTGGTCGACAACCGGCCCGAGCTCTTCGAGGGCGCTACCGAGGCGATCAGCGAGGTGGGCGGTTTCTCGATCACCCTCAAGGACAACGTCCGCGCCTATCTCATCGAGACCGCCGAGAAGGGCATCCGCTGGATGACGCTGCGTGTGCGCGGGACAGCAGGCCACGGTTCGATGGTTCACCGCGACAACGCCGTCACCAAGCTCGCCGAGGCCGTCGCGAAGCTGGGCAACCACCGCTTCCCGCTGGTGTTCACCGACTCGGTGCGGGAGTTCCTCGCGGGGGTCACCGAGATCACCGGATGGGACTTCCCCGAGGACGACATCGAGGGCGCCGTCGCCAAACTGGGCAACATCTCACGCATGATCGGCGCGACGCTTCGCGACACAGCGAACCCGACGATGTTGACGGCCGGGTACAAGTCGAATGTCATCCCCTCGACCGCCGAGGCCACGGTCGACTGCCGGATTCTGCCTGGCAGGCTCGAGGCGTTCAATCGCGAGCTGGACGAGCTGCTGGGCCCGGACATCGAGCGGGAATGGATGGAGCTGCCGCCGGTAGAGACGACCTTCGACGGCGCGCTGGTGGACGCCATGACCGCCGCGGTGCTCGCCGAGGACCCCGGGGCACGGACGCTGCCGTACATGCTGTCCGGCGGCACTGACGCCAAGGCGTTCCAGAAGCTCGGCATCCGCAACTTCGGCTTCGCACCCTTGCAGCTGCCCGCCGATCTCGACTTCTCCGGCCTGTTCCACGGTGTCGATGAGCGGGTCCCCGTCGAGGCACTGCGCTTCGGCACACGTGTGCTGGACCGGTTCTTCCGCGCCAGCTGAGACACACCTGTTCAGTACCGGGCGCAACAGGCATTCCGCCCCAGTTGTCGCTAGGGTCGAGGGCGCCATGCGAACCGACAACAGCGCCGGCGCGCTCATCGGCCGGAGCCACCCCACGGCAACCCTGCGCGCGGAGATCACCCGAACCGCTGACAGCCATGGCGGGCTTGTGCTCGTCACCGGTGAACCCGGCATCGGCAAGACCAGCCTGGTTACGGATGCGGCCGACCACGCCAGGCGCCGGGGTGCCCTCGTGCTGAGCGGTTCCTGCTGGGATTCCCACACCGCGCCGGGTTACTGGCCCTGGGTACAGGTCCTCCGGGGCCTGCGACGAACCACCACACCCGAGGAATGGGCCGCGGTCGAACAGGCCGGCGGAACCGCCATCGGCGTGCTCCTCGGCGACGGACCCACCGCCGAGCAGGCTGACACGTTCCAGCTGTACGACGCAGTGACGAGCGCACTCGTGTCGGTCTCGCAGACGCGCCCGGTTCTGGTGGTGCTCGATGACCTGCACTGGGGCGACATCGCATCGCTACGGCTACTGGAATTCGCGGCCCAGCACACCTGGTTCGAGCGCGTGCTGCTGATCGGCACCTACCGCGATGCTGAGGTGGAAGCCGCCGAGCACGGGTTGCGGCCACTGATCACATCGTTGCTTGGCCGGGCTACGACACTGACATTGACCGGCCTCGACCGCAGCGAAGTCGGCGCACTGATGGCCCGCACGGTGGGCACCGAGCCCGATCCCGCCCTCGTCGCTGAGGTGCACCGGCGAACCGGTGGCAACCCCTTCTTCGTCGAGCAGACAGCGCGGCTGTGGCACACCAGTGGTTCGGCAGCCGGCATTCCACCCGGCATCCGGGACAGCGTGCGGCACAGGCTCTCCCTGCTTCCCCCGCCGGTGACCGAGCTGCTGGCCGCCGCTGCCGTCCTCGGCAGGGAATTCCACCGCCAGGTGCTGGCCGCAACAGTTGCCGCACCGGTCGCTCAGGTCGACCGGTTGCTCGAACGTGCCATCGCGGCCCGGCTCGTCATCTCCCGTGGTGCTGGACTGTTCGCCTTCGGCCACGACCTCGTGCGCGAGACGCTCTACGAGTCACTGAATCAGGCGGAGCTGCCGCGGCGGCACGCGGCCGTCGTGCGCGCACTCGACCACTCCCCCGCGCTCGCCGAGCACGTCTTTCCCGCTGACCTGGCGCAGCACGGCTACCTGGCCGGCGCCGAGCTCGAGCCCGAGCGCGCGGTCGACCTGCTCCTCGCAGCAGGCAGGCACGCGGCCTCGCGGCTCGCGCTCGACGAAGCGGTCGGGCACTATCGCCGGGGACTCGAACTCGCCGCCCCGGCCCAACCGCGCCTCCGGACCGTGATCGCAGTGGAGCTCGCTCAGGAGCTGCTGCACAACGGTGATCAGGCAGCGGCCGCGGAGGTGCTGACCGCTGCCGCGGACTTCGTCAAGGCGCAGGCCGATCCCGAACTACTCGCACGGGTCGCGCTCACCGCATACCGCAGGCCGCGTGTCCTGACACCTGGCTTGGCTGACGAGCTGATCAGGCTGGCGCATCGGGAGTTGATCGACGACGACGTCCCCGCAGACAAGCCGTTGCAGCAACTCGCCACCGAGGTAGTGATCCGCCTCGAACATCAGGCCAGGCACGGGGGTGACGACGAGGCTCTCGGATTCAGCCTGTGGACGCTCCACGACACGATCTGGGGTCCCGGCACGGCCGAACAGCGGGTCGCGCTGACCAATGAGCTGGTGGCGGTGGCTCACCGCACGGCCGACGCCGAGATGGCTCAATACGCGACCTCGCTGCGCTGGGTTGCGCTGCTGGAGCTGGGCGATCCGGGTTACCTCGCTCAGCTCGACCGGTTCGTCGCGCTCGTCGACAAGTCCGATGACACCCGGATGGCCATGGGCGCAATTGTCGACCAGGTCATCATCGCCACATTCCGGGGTCGCTTCGCGGAAGCCGAGGCACTGTTCGCACAGGTGACAAGCCAACTGGCGACCTTCGCACATGAGGTCCACTTCGCACCTATGAACACCCATCTGCACTGGTCCTTGTTCTATCACCAGGGCAGGACCGATGAACTCGCAACCGTCCACACCGAACTTCGCAGGCACAACTACGCGCATGCCCCGTTGCTCGAGGCGATCACCAGGCTCCGCGAAGGCGACACCGGCCCTGCCCAGCGGCTCCTCGCCGACCAAGCACGAAAAGACGACGCTCCGTCGAACGACGTACTCCCCCTCTGGCTACGTTTCCAGGCGCAGGCAGCGGCCATGATCGGTGATCCCCAGCTGTGCGAACAGGCACGCGCCGCCCTCGACCCTTTACGCGGTCAATACCTCGTGTCGATGTTCGGCTTCGACATCAGCGGTCCTGCGGTCTACTGGCTGGCTGTCCTGGATGCCGCACAAGGGCGCTGGGACGACGCGATCGACAAGTTCACCGAAGCCCACCGGTCGGCGATGGAAATGCAGTCAGCGACATGGTCGCTGGAGGCCCGTGCGGGCCTCGCGGAGACGACGCTCCGACGTGGCCGGCCGGGCGACGGTGCTATGGCAGCGTCGCTTCTGGAGGACATTGAGCGCGAAGCGACGGAGATTGGCATGCAGTGCCTCACTGCGAAAGCCCGCGCGCTGAAGTCCACACTGGGCAGTGCGCAACCAGTGCCGGTCAACGAGTTCCGGTTCATTGGCGAGGTCTGGTCGCTGACAATGGACGGTCACACCGTCCACCTGCCCGACGCCAAGGGTCTGCGCGATCTGCACCACCTGCTCAGCAGGCCAGGCACCGATGTGCCTGCCGTGGCGCTGCTCAATCCCGCCGGTGGCGACGTCGTCGTCGCAGCGAAACGACTCGGCGGAGACGACGTCCTCGACGACGAGGCCAGGGCGCGGTACCGGCGCCGGCTCACCGAACTGGACGAAGAGATCGACCGCGCCACGCTGCGCGGTGACGACCGCAGGGCCGCCGAGTTCGACCGGGAACGAGCGGCATTGCTGCAGGAACTGCGCGCGGCCGCGGGCCTTGGTGGCCGCCCGCGCCGCCTCGGTGACGACGCGGAGCGGGCCCGCAAAGCCGTGACCGCGCGCATTCGCGACACATTGCGCAAGCTCGACGATCGCCACCCCCAGCTCGCCATGCATCTACGGGCGACCGTCTCCACCGGCGCGAGCTGCCGCTACGACCCCGGTCCTGCTGTCTCCTGGCGGCTGTGACCGCCAGGAGACACGGCTGTCACTTACTTCCGGTTGTACTGGCGCATCGTCAGCGTTCCGAAGACCACGAGGAACGCCGCCGCATAGACGAATGTCCAGGTGACCGCGTTGCCGTCCCAGGTGCCGTCCATCGCGCCACGCACAGCGGCCACCAGGTAGGCGATCGGATTGATGTCCACGAAGCCCTGCAACCAGCCCGGCATCGTCTCCGGGTTGACGAACACATTGCTCAGGAACGTCATCGGGAACAGCACGAGCATGCTCACGCCCATCACCGACCGTTCGCTCCGCAGCAGCAACCCGAACAGAGTCCAGACCCAGGAGAAGGCGAACGAAAAGGCCAGCAGAACCCCGATGCCGGCCAGCACGCCTCCGAAGCCGCCCGCCGGGCGGAAGCCCATGATCAGCCCCAGCCCGAGGATGACCACCGAGGCCAGGGTGTAGCGGAACAGGTCACCGATGAGCGCGCCGACCAGTGCCGAGGGCCGCCAGATCGGCAACGTGCGGAACCGGTCGAAAACGCCCTTCTCGATGTCGGTGTTGACACCCACACCGGTGTACATCGTGATCATCACAACGCTCATCACCAGGATTCCCGGCAGCAGGTATTGCAGGTACTCATCGGTCGAGCCCGCGAGCGCGCCACCGAAGAGGTAGGTGAACATCAGCGTCATCATGATGGGGAACAGCGTGACGTCGAACAGCTGCTCCGGCACGTGTTTGATCTTCAACATGGTGCGCCACGAGAACGTGAGCGAGGCCGAGAGCGCGCTCGGCCGGGGCGGCTGCTCACCAGCCGCCAGAACGGCGGCCAGGCTGTCGGCAGCCGGCACGTAGGCCGTCTCCGGTGCCGAATCGTTGGTCGTCGCGGTCGTGGTCACGCCGCTACCTCCTGCGTGGTCGTACGGTCGGTCAACGCGAGAAACACCTCGTCCAGGCTGGGCTGGCCGAGTGAGAAGTCGTCGACGGTGATGCCCTCGCGCGCCAACTCGGCAAGCGCACGTGCCGCTTGCTCGGCAGCGGCACGTCCGGACTCATCGCCCGAAATTCGGGCAGTGAGCGCGACCGGATCCGGGTCGAGCTGCACGGTGGTCTCCAGCGTGCGCGCCAGCACCGCTTCGGCCTGCGCTCGCTGCGTCGCATCTCGCAGCCGTACATGCACCGAGCCGGAACCGACCGAGGCCTTCAGCTGGCCCGGTGTTCCCTCGGCGATGACCTTGCCGTGGTCGATCACCGCGATGCGGCCGGCCAGCTGATCCGCTTCATCGAGGTACTGCGTCGTCAGCAGCACCGTGGTGCCCTGCGCAACGATGATCCGGATGATGTCCCACACCTGGTTGCGGCTGCGTGGGTCGAGGCCCGTCGTCGGCTCGTCGAGAAACAGCAGGTCGGGTGTCTTGATGATGCTCGCCGCGATGTCGATCCGGCGGCGCATACCGCCCGAGTAGTTCTTCACCTGGCGGCCCGCGGCCTCGGTCAGGCCGAACGCCTCCAGCAGCCCCGCGGCCCGCCGCCGCGCCGCCGGCTTGCGATGCCCGAGCAGGCGGGCCAGTAGGACCAGGTTCTCCGTTCCGGTCAGATCCTCGTCGATCGACGCGTACTGCCCGGTGAGGCTGACCCTGCTGCGCACGACGTCGGCCTCGTGGATCACGTCGTGTCCGAACACCCGCGCCTCACCGCCATCGGGGCGGAGCAGGGTGGCCAGCATCCTGACGGCGGTCGTCTTGCCCGCACCGTTGGGGCCGAGCACCCCGTACACCGTGCCGGCGGGGACGGCGAGGTCGATGCCGTTGACAGCGCGTGTCTTACCGAAGGTCTTGATCAGGCCTGACGTCTCGATCGCCAGGTCGTGTCCGGGTTTGTTCATCGAGGTCCTTCCATCAGTCGCAGGGGTCGCCCTCAGCACACGTAGGGGCACGTGGTCCGGGCGGAGCGCAGCGCGCAGCCCCACCACGCAAGCTGGTCGAGCATCGCGGTCACGGCACGGTCGAGTGCCTCGCTCGGCGGGGGTCTGCCGCCCTCGACGCCGTCATCGAGAAGGTTGAAGCTGACAGTGTCGCGCATCGTAACCACATGCAGTTCGGTGAACACTCCGCGCAGTTGTTCGACCGCGTACAACCCGGCCGAGCGAAAGCCGTAGGACACGAACCCGGCCGGTTTGGCGTGCCATTCGTCATAGGCGACGTCGATCGCCTGCTTCAGGGAGGCGGGGAAGCTGCGGTTGTACTCGGGGGTCACGACCACGAACGCGTCCGCCCACCGGATCCGGGCCGCAAACTCCACCATTGGCGCGGTCGCCGTGTCGGGCAGCCGGGACGGCAGCTCGAAGTCCGCGAGATCCACCAGGGTCACAGCCATATCGTCACGGCGCCGCGCCGCACCGGTGAACCACGCGCCCACAGCGGGGCCGACCCTGCCGTCGCGGGTGCTGCCGATGATCACCGCCACGCGGAGCGTCTCCCCATCACCCATCAGACCTCCCTGCAGGTGCTGCCTTCACAGATCAGGCGCGAGATCCGGTAGGCGCGAACGCTAGATCGGATCTAGCGGGATACGGTGCCCACGGCGAGGGGAGCACGAGACGATGACCGGAAACGTCGACAGCCTGTACGTCTACCCGATCAAGGGCCTGAGCCCGCAGCGTCTGGCCGCGGCGACGCTCGAGCCGGGCGAGGGGATTCCGCACGACAGGGTTTTCGCATTGGCGAGGCCCGATGGCCGGTACGTGCCGGGGATTACGCGCCCCCTGCCGAAGACGCAGTTCTTCATGCTGGCGCGCGACGAGCGGCTCGCCGGGTTGGCAACGCACCTCGACCCGGCCAGCGGAATGCTGCGGGTGCACGTCGACGGGCGCCAGGTTCTCGCGACGACGCTGACCACAGACACAGGCGCCGCCGACGCGGCTGCGTTCTTCGGGCGGGCGCTGGGCCGGGCTCCGGAAGACCCGCCGGTGCTGGCCCGTGTCGAAGGGCGGCGGTTCACCGATGTCTCGGTGGTCTCCGATGCGATGATGAACGCGATCTCGCTGGTCAACCTGGCCTCGGTGCGCGATCTGGCGCAGCGTATCGGCCGGCACGTCGATCCGCTCCGGTTTCGCGCCAACGTCTACGTCGACGGCCTGCCACCGTGGTGCGAACGAGATCTGGTCGGCAGCGAGATGCGGATCGGCCGGCTACGCCTGCGCGTGGTGCTCAAGACCAAGCGGTGCGCGGCCACGGAGGTGGATCCGGCCACGGCGCGACGGGATCTGCGGGTGCCTCGGCTGCTCGCGCAGGAGTACGGCCACATCGAGATGGGCTGCTACGCCGAAGTGCTCGGTGGCGGCACCCTGCGTCCCGGTGACACCGTTCATCTCGATACCGGTGCATAACCGCTGCTAAACATAACAAGCCGCTGTCAGATTCCTTTCTTACATCCGCGGATAGGCGGCATCCGGTACACTTCCGCCGGAGAAGGCAATTCGCATTTGCCTTGTCCCCACAAAGCAGGAGGAACGGTGGCGCAGCAGATTCTTGTCTCCCTCGTGGACGATCTTGACGGTTCCGACGCCGACGAGACCGTCGAGTTCGCCCTGGACGGTGTCACCTACGAGATCGATCTGTCCGCAGACAATGCCGAAGAGTTGCGCGATTCGCTGGCGCAGTACATCGAGCACGGACGCCGCGCGGGTGGCCGCAAACGCCCCTCGGGCAAGCGTTCCAACGGCGTGGCGCCTGCCCGGTCGTCGACCGCCGACCGGGAGCAGAATCAGGCGATTCGCGCCTGGGCACGCAAGAACGGTTTCGACATTTCCGAACGCGGCCGCATTCCGTCCGAGGTTACCGAGGCCTACCACAAGGGAAACTGAAACGATCATTCCGCTGCGGGACGCTGGCAGAGTTTTCGGCGTCCCGTTGCCATGCGGAAGGACGTTACCGATGTCTCTACAGTGAACACGATGAGTACCGAGTGCATGTTCTGCCGGATCGTGGATGGTGCGATCCCGGCAACGGTAGTCCACGAGACCGACACCGTTCTGGCCTTTCGCGACATCGCCGCGCAGGCGCCGACTCACATCCTGGTGATCCCGAAAGTGCACTACGCCGATGCCGCCGCGATGGCCGCAGCCGACCCTGCGCTGGCGGGCGAGGTGCTGGCGGTGGCCGGTGAGGTCGCGAAACTCGACAGCGTGAACGCCACCGGCTACCGCATGGTCTTCAACACCGGACCCGACGCCAACCAGACGGTCTTCCACGCGCATTGCCACGTGCTGGGAGGCCGCGGCATGACCTGGCCACCCGGCTGAGCGCGGCGAGCGTTGCGCTGGCGACAGCCGGGCGGGGAAGATACGCGCGTGCGCGCGGCAGGCCATGTGGTGGCCGCGGGAGGGAGGGCACACACAACCGATGATCGACATCGCGACCCAACTCACGTGCGTGTACCGCGAGGTCAGCAGACAGTCGGATGCAGGTGACCAGACAGCGGGTGTACTGCTGCGCCGCCGCTATCCGACCAGTGTTGAGGAGGTGTGGGCCGCCGTGACCAACCCTGCCCGCATCGGAGGGTGGTACGCGCCGGTCAGCGGCGATCTCCACGTTGGCGGCCGGTTCCAGCTCGGCGACGTTGCCTCCGGCGAGATCCTGCGATGCGAGCGCCCGCACCTGCTACGGCTGGGCTGGGACCCAGGGGGAGGTACGGTGCAACTGCGCTTGGCGGCGGATGACGACGGCGGCACGGTGCTCGAGTTGACACACACGACGCCGTCGGAAACCACCTGGAGCGACACTGTCCCCGTGCAGCTGGGCCCCGGTTGGGACGTCAGTCTCCTCGCGCTCGACCAGCTGCTGCGCGGCGAGCGGGCCCACGGGCCGGTGGTCTGGCGACAGTCTCCCGACGTACAGCGATTCTCCCAGCATGTGATCAGCGCCTGGGCCAGTGCCACCGAGGCGGCGGGGACTGCGGCGCCCGCCGAGATCACCAGGGCGACCACTGCAGCGCTGGCACTACACGCGCCGGACCTCACCGAACAACACAGCTAACAGTTGCAGTGACGACTGGTGGGCCTGATGTGTGAACGGGTCTTTTCGGCGGCAGGACGGGTGCGACCAGCCCGTGCGCCGATCGGAAGGCCCGTCCAAGCCCACGGTAACGCTCCGCTGACCTTTGCAGGGCCGTCACCGGCTCGTCGAGCGCCGCGCAGCCTGCCCGATCGCACACGTGTCCTGGCACCCACTCCCCAGAGCTCACCGACCATAGCAACCGTCCGCGCCCTTGGTGTCGGAACGGGCCGGGGCGGGTGCAGGTTCTTTGCAGCCAGTCCAGTGTGGATGCGGTCGTCGTTCAAGCCGAGAAGGAACCGTGGATGAAACGTAGGTCGGAGCCACCTCATCATCCTGTCGGGAAAGACATCCTTGCCGTAGAACTACTCAGCCAGCCGGACCGCTGGATCTTCGATGAGGTGTTGGGTGACGGTAGTGGCGGCGGCCCGCGCGACCACATCTGGAGGTAGCCGGGAAGGGCGGATCCGCATATCTGCGCCCAGCTCGGGGCACTGTTGAGCCAGCTCGCCGCGGACGCGTTCCAAGAACGGTGCACCGAGCGTGGCGAAGTGACCGCCCAGCACGATGACGTCCGGGTCCAATGCCGGCACGAGGCCGCCTAGGACCTCGCCGAGTCCTTCGGCCGCGCGGCGGGCTGCGGCGACGGCCCGCCGCTCCCCGGATTCGAGCAGCGCAGGGAGTGGGCCATCACCGCCGACCAGTCGGGAACGGCTCGGCATGTCGACACCTGACGCTCGCGACAGCGCTTGCTGACCAGCCACCGTGTCCAGGCATCCGACGCCGCCGCAGGCGCACGGCAGGTCACCGAAACTGACGCGAACGTGCGCGAGTTCACCGGCCGCGCCCCGTGCCCCGCCACGCACCTGGCCGCCGGCCAGAATGCCTGCGCCCAGGACCGGTTCCCCGCCCACGTAGACCAGGATCTCGGCGTTGTCACCGGTGAACCACTGCTCAGCATGAGCCGCGAGATGGTGACTGTTGTGCACGGTCACCGGGATACTTCCAGCACCGAGCGCATCTAGCCGGTCGCCGAGCAACCAGGGCAGATTGGTCTCGCTCCAGCCGAGGACCGTGGAACGGACCACAGTCGCGTCTCTGACACGCCCGGGTAGGCCGACCGCCACCCCGGCGACTACGTTATCGGTACTGTTCGCCGCATTGATCAATCGACGCAACACCGGCTCAGCAGCCTTAATCACACGCAGTGGATCCCCACGCAGGTCATCGGCCCGCCGGAGCGCGCGGTCGCGGATCTTGCCGGTGAGATCTGTCAGGTATCCGGCAACGTGGTCGACGCCGACCTGCAACCCGATGCCGACCGGCCCCAGCGAGTCGAGCACGAGCAGGTTCGCCGGCCTGCCGGGCCCGCGGGCGGGGCCCGTACCGATCTCCCGGAGGAGACCACCACCGACGAGTTCCCCGGTCAGCTGGGTGACGGTGGATTTGGTCAGCCCGCTGTCGTGCGCGAGCTTCGCCCGCGACACGGCGCCTGTGCGCGCCACCAACCGCATGATCAGCGCCAGGTTGTGCTCGTGCTGCTGCGCCGGCCGGGCAGGCGAGTCTCGCTCCATGATCCCCTGATTAGTTCGTCTACTAGACTATCTAAGCCTAGCTGCTAGCGCTTGTGATCGGATAGACAATGCGTATGGCTGATGTGTCGTTCCGCGAAGCGTCCCGAGTTTTCTCCGGCAATCCCCCCGTCCGCGCCGTCGACAAGCTTTCGCTCGACATCGCCGACGGTGAGTTCTTGGTACTGGTGGGCCCTTCGGGGTCGGGGAAGTCCACCGCGCTGCGCATGCTCGCCGGCTTGGAGGACGTCGATGAGGGCTCGATCACCATCGGCGGCCGCGACGTCACCGATGTGTCGCCGAAGAACCGTGACATCGCGATGGTGTTCCAGTCCTATGCTCTCTACCCGCACATGACGGTAGCCGAGAACATGGGCTTTGCGCTGAAGATCAAGCGCGTCGGCAAGTCAGAGATCGCGCAGCGCGTCAGGGACGCGGCCCGCCTCCTCGATCTCACCGACTATCTCGACCGCAAACCCAAGGCCTTGTCTGGAGGGCAGAGGCAGCGCGTCGCGATGGGCCGAGCCATTGTCCGGGAACCAGCCGTGTTCCTGATGGACGAACCGTTGTCCAACCTGGACGCCAAGCTGCGCGTCGAAACCCGAGCCAACATCACGGCCTTGCAGAGCCGGCTCGGCACCACCACGGTCTACGTCACACATGACCAGATCGAAGCCATGACCATGGGCCACCGGGTCGCCGTCCTCAAGAACGGCGTCCTGCAACAATGCGACACCCCGCGCGCGCTGTACGACACACCACTCAATGTGTTCGTGGCCGGGTTCATCGGTTCGCCCGGAATGAACCTGACGACCGTGCCATTGACATCGGAGGGCGCCAAGCTGGACGGCCTCACTGTACCGATCGCGAGGGACCTCCTCGCCGGACCTGAAGCAAGCGGCCTGCGCGAGGTGACCGTGGGCATCCGACCGGAAGGCCTGCGCCCCGCCCAACCCGGGGAAGCCGCACTCGAACTCAAAGTCGAACTTGTCGAGGTGCTGGGTTCCGACGCCTACGTCTACGGTCGAGTAGACATCGGCGGCGGCCAGGAGCGGTTCATCTTCCGCACAGAAACACAGACCACGCCCGCCTTCGGCGACACGATCCGGGTCAGTCTGCGCGCCCCTGAAGCCCCGCACGCATTCAATCCCCAGACGGGGCAGCGCCTGACTGCCTGACCGATGCCGCCCGGTATTCGGGTCCGACCCTCGGGCCTGTTGCCAAGGCTGGCATGGTGGCACGATTGACCGATGTCCAGTCTTGGACCCGTACAACCCGGCGCGCAGCCTTCCGCATCGCCGCGGCCACTTGGCGTGGTCGCGGCAGCGTTGGCTTTCATTGCTGCAGGACTGACCATCGCCGGTTCCTTCTTGCCGATTTTCTCGGGCCAACTGACGGTCCTCGGCAGCACACAATTCGAGATGACTGTCACGAGCTGGGGATTCACAACCAGCGCCAGCGACCAGGAAGGCGGTGTGCCGAACAACGGCCTGCCCTTGATATTCGCCGCACTTCTTCTGATCCTCGCCGGCCTGGCGGCAGTGCTTGCCATACGAGACAGGGCTGGTCCGCGTGCGCGCGGCGCTGCCGTCTTGACGACGGCCATTGGTACGGCGTTTCTTGCGGGTGTTGTGTGGACCGTGCTGATGCAGGTTCTGAGCCTCCAAGACACGCTGCGCCCAACGGGTGCAGCGACTGGCAATGATGCCTTCCAGGTCCAATCCGCCATCGGGTTGGGTTTGTGGCTGTTCATCGGCGCGACATTGCTTGGCATTGTTGCCACAGCTCTCGCGCTTCGGCTGATGCTCGCCGACCGGGCGATGGATTCGGAACCGATCACACCGCGGTATGGCTTCCCAGCGCCAACGCCCCCACCTGCAAACGCCGACGCACCACCGGCTGCGCCACCGTGGCCTCCAACGAGACCACCCGAACCGCCCCAGCAGGGCGACGAGCGCTAAGCACGCCACGGCGCCGATCGCGAGGATGAACCTTCGGCAACCTCGACTATCACCGTCAGAAGGACCCATCGGTTTCAACCCCCGCGGCCCGCGATCGTGGATCACCGTCGACCGAACCTGTCCAGAGTCACCCACCAGACGGAACGCCGTCCGCCGGTGATACCGATGTCTGACCCTCTGTCCCGAAACCCTGCGACGGGGCCAATGCGCCGAGAACACGCATGGAACGGCGTCGACGGAAACGTGTTGAGAACTTCGATTCTCGACTAGCACTACGTTGACTCACCCCCTGCAACAGCAGGTCGGCGAACACATCGGCACGTAGCTGGTCGAGCGTCTTACCTTCTGCGTCATTCCGTCGGCGACGCGCCTCAGCATCAATGCGGGCAAAGGCAGCCACTCCTGCATTCACTGGTAGGTCACCAGCAAGTCGAACGGTTCCTCGCTGTCGATGAATCAGGTCAACCTTTCCCACGGCGACTTGCGGCACGGCTCGAACTCCGGTCCCTATGGGGTCCGTCTTCGCGACCGCACGATTGACCGAACGCCGCAGGGCGGAAGGAGTCTTGCCGCGAGTACGGGTTGCCATCACGGCATCGACCTCGCGAGCCTGTTCGTCAGTCAGCGGACTTGTTGGCCCAGCAAGCTTGCTCGCCTTGAGTGCATCCAGATCCCCTCGCTGCATGGCTTCCAGCGTGTTAGGCAACCGAGTTGTCAGCGCCTTGGCCAGCCCGATCTCCTTGTGGGCCGACGTTTCCGAAACACTCAGAATATTCGCGAGCTGCTTCGCCAGACCATCCTTATCTTTCGTGAGATCGTCGAGCCGAGCGACGGCCTTCAGTCGCAACGCCTCGAGCCTGCAGATCTCCTCTTGGAGCGCTTGAATGGTGCGCACGAGATCACCTCCGCTCAGTCCTTCCAATGACAGCTCGTGCAACATAGGTTTCAACCTCTCGTTCTGACCAGGTGTATGGCATGGCAGCCCATCGCCGTCCACAACGGCGGTGTCTGCACAGACAGTATCGAACGTATGTTCTATTGTCACCAGTCTTGTCGCGGAACCCGGTGTAAGCAGAGTCGACGCCGCGCGCTCGGCACACTGAGCGGCCGCCAGCTGCGATACGCCGACGGCCACGGCTTTCGTTGCGATATCAAGAAAGTGCGGACAGGAAACCCAGCGCCGGCGCCGGGTTGCGAACCCAAGCTCGGCGGCGTCGTCGGACATCTCACCCGGCACGAACGGACCGTTCGCGCAAAGCATGTTCGGTAAGCAGGACATGGCAGGCCCCGGACAAGGGCGCATTGATCAACAAGTCCCGCGAGTTCGCACCGGCGACAAGAAACTGACATCGAAGGAGAGCAGGAATCCCCCGTACAGCGGGAAAGTTGGCGGTGCGGGCAGCCCGCACCCCATTTAGCCGGCTGCCCGCACCATGACCGGGCCGTGCGCATGCCGAGTCCCAGAACTCCCAGAACTACCGTCCAGGTGTGCACGTCCCAATACCGACCGGCGATTCTTCCCCGCCACCGATCAGTACGCACCGCGGCTCAGACCCCAACGGTCCGCCCGTTTCACCGCGGCCTAGCGGGCGAACGCATACAGCTTTACGGGCTCCGACCCGGCAGGACAGGGCCGAAAGCCCCCATTCCCTTCCACAGCAGGCGACGCACTCGTACACAAAGTCGGGTAGCAGGCGGGACAGATCAAGACCTGGTCCAGCACTGCGACGAGCGTCGCCTCGCAGGGATCACCACATTCGGCGCAACCAAAGCGGATTGCCACCGCAAGGCTGTGCAAACCAATCCCGTTACGCACGGGATACGACGAGAGCACGCCCACCGACTGCCCATTCCCGAGCAAAATGTGCCGGGAGCCCTCTGTGACACGTACCAAGCCGGTCACCATGGTCGAGTTGGCCACGCAGGGCTGACCCACCGTCGTCTCCGGGACCGTTTGCATGCTCCGGACGTACCCGGCGACACCGACCCGAAACGCTGCGGCTGCAGTGCGATTTTCGACTATCGGAACCAGCGACGCCGCCGATTCTCCTCAGGCGTGAGCCAGATACTCGGCAAGCCGGTCAAGGAAGGCCTGTTGAGCCTTCACCAGCTTTTCCCTGGCTTTGGTAAGGTCGAACCAGACGACACGATCGAGCTCCGGGAACTCGCGGACCACCCCCGAACCGCGGGGCCACTCCAGTTGGAAGGTCCCTGGCACGACAGTGTGCGGTTCGAGGTCGCCGGCGAGGGCCCATACAGTGACTACCTTGCCGCCCGCCTGCTTGACCTCTCCCAAACAAGCCAGCTCCCCCGCCGGAGCCGGCAATCCCAGCTCCTCCTGAAACTCTCGGCGGGCTGCGGCAGCCGGCTCCTCGTCCTGGTCGTACTCGCCCTTCGGGACCGACCACGCACCTGCGTCCTTCCGCGCCCAGAAAGGCCCACCCATGTGGCCGAGGAGAACCTCGACGCTGCCTTGGGTGGCGCGGTAGAGCAGGATTCCGGCGCTGCGTTTGGCTGACACAGCCGCCATTCTGCCCGGCCACCGCCGTTCAGGGCGCGCGGTGGGCAACCGCGGTATGCCTGCCGGCCGGCCCCGTCCGACCGCGGGCCTGCGAAACAGCTGAAAAGCCGACCTCGCGGAGGCACACACGCCTTCGACATGAGCCGGTCGTCGACGCGGAAACACGCCGCCCGTCAGGCAAACACCTCAGGGTCTCGTCTCAGCCGGAGGCGGACACGGGACTGGCTTGACGCGGTAGTG
Organism: Saccharomonospora sp. NPDC046836; assembly: GCF_040645195.1. NCBI lineage: Bacteria > Bacillati > Actinomycetota > Actinomycetes > Pseudonocardiales > Pseudonocardiaceae > Saccharomonospora > Saccharomonospora sp. NPDC046836. Next base: position 238,888 of record NZ_JBEYXW010000006.1, on the reverse strand, counting down.
GCTCCCGGGACACACGATGCCGCATTCGATATCAAGATCAACAAGTCCTGTGGAAAGCACGGTTGGGAGAGCGCGCAAGCGACTGAAGAAACCGGGCTGTCGGATTGTGAGCTCTGCAGCGACGTTCTTCGTGATCCCCTCGAAGGGACGGCTAGTGGACGGCGAAACCGAACGTGCTCAGCGGCTGGGAGAGCAACTGGCAGTGCAGGTCGCGCATGTTGCAGACCGGACTTACCGCGGGGCAGCGTCGTAGCAGGCCAGGACAACCCGGGACAGCCGCCTGACCTCTGCCGGATCCGGCGCTGGCCGGGCGCTGTGCTGCGCGGACTCCTCCGGCTCCTGCAGCGCCAGATGCAACCCCTCCTCAGCGGTGAGCCCCACCATGTCGAGGAGGTCCGCTAGATCGGCGGCATCACGCGCGTAGTGTGCCAGGACGCGCGCCGCGCGGTGGCGCTGCTCCGCGTTCGGCACGTGCGGCAGATGAGTCGGGTTCATACCGACACACGGTAAGGATCCCGAGTTACGATCCGCGCCCGGCGGAGGTCCCGTTCGCCAGGGACCTCCGGCCCTGTGGCGTCCATGAGCACAACTCTTTGCCCACCACGTAATGTCACCGTTGGCGACTCAACGCTTGTGATCGCTTGCGGCTACACCGGATCGAGTTCGGCTGACTCTACAGGGGTCGGCGGCACCAGATCCGCATACACGTCCCGCCCCATATGGGTCCACAGCACGACCTCGGTGCCCTTCTCTGCCCCCGCCGTGCCCACCGGTCGCTGCGCCGTGACGACACCCGACGTCGGCTCGTCGGCACCGTCGGGCCCAACGGGCACGAGACCAGCGCCTCTCACGATCGAGCATGCGTCCTGGGCGCCCAGCCCGACCACGTCTGGCACCTCCGTCACCGGTCGAGGTCGATGCATGCCACGATTGTAGGAGCCTTCCCCCTGTATGTCCGTCTCACGAACAGCTGTTCGCCCGGTTCCGCAGGGGCCATTAGTCACGGTTACCCGAATTGCTCATCTCACGCCGCACCTCAGTCATGTCGATGGCGCGGACTTTGTCGATCAACTGCTCCAGCACTTGCTCAGGCAGCGCGCCAGGCTGCGCGTAGAGCACGACACCGTCGCGAACGGCCATCAGTGTCGGGATCGACGAGATCCCGAACGCCTCAGCAAGTGCCGTCTGTTTCTCGGTGTTCACCTTGCCGAAGACAATGTCCTGATGCCGGCCAGCGGCCTGCTCGAAGACCGGCGCGAACATGCGACACGGGCCGCACCACGATGCCCAGAAGTCAACTAAAACGATGCCGTCCTTGCCAACTACCTCCTCGAAGTTCCCACTCGTCAGCTCGACTGTCGCCATGATCACCCTTCGCCGGATACCCGTACAGGTATGGCAACACCGTCGGCAGGTAGGTCATTCCGGCCGGCGGGAAGACGTCCAAGCGATGACTTCAGCCACGACGGGCGGTCAGTACTTCCAATACGCCGATCCGATCCGACACAGGAGGAGTAATAAATGGTCATCGTCGCAGGACACATCCTTGTCACCCCACAAGGTCGCGAGTCCTACCTTCGAGACTGCGTGCGCATCGTCGAACAGGCTCGCCGTGCGCCCGGCTGCCTCGATTTCACCATCAGCGCGGATCTGATCGATGTCGGCCGCATCAACGTGTTCGAGCGCTGGGACTCGCGGGTGGCCGTTGAGTCGTTCCGAGGCGCCGGGCCTGGCGATGACCAGCGCGCCGCAATAGTCCACGCTTCCGTTGCCGAGTACGACGTCACGAACGAGCGCCCTCTGACCTGACTGTAGAACATCTGTTCGATTTCAGGTAGACTCGGTCGCATGGACCTCGCCTTTCAGGGGTCACTGTTCGGAGCGGCCGAGGAAACCGCACTGCAACCGCTCGATACAGGACGCCGCACGGCGCTGAGCCACGGCGCATGGATCGACGTCCTGTCCGGCTGGCTGGCGGGCGCTGACGCCCTGTTCGACCGTCTTGTCACCGAAGTGCCCTGGCGAGCGGAACGCAGGCACATGTACGACCACATCGTGGACGTACCCCGACTGCTCTGCTTCTACGGGGAGGATGAGGCACTTCCCCATCCGGTGCTCGACGCGGCACGGGCAGCACTGAGCGAGCACTACGGTGACGAGCTCGGCGAACCATTCCGTACCGCTGGGCTGTGTTACTACCGGGACGGGCGGGACAGTGTGGCGTGGCATGGGGACACGATCGGCCGTGGCAGCTCCGAGGACACGATGGTGGCCATCCTCTCGGTCGGCGCGCCGCGGGCGTTGCTGCTGCGTCCGCGGCACGGGCACGGTGGCACCGTCCGGTACGGCGTCGGGCATGGCGACCTGCTCGTCATGGGCGGCTCATGCCAGCGCACGTGGGAGCACGCCGTGCCCAAGACGACCAAATCGGTCGGCCCGCGCATCAGCATCCAGTTCCGTCCTCAGGGCGTGCGCTAATAGCAAGCACCTGGGGAATCTGCCACCAAGTCAGGTGGCGGGCCGCGTGAGGTGCTGAACGGCTGCCCGCCAATTGCACTATTCGCGACATGCGCCCACTATGTGGTTCTCGACCTCTGACCGAGGGGTGTGTGATGAGTGTTGTCGTGTTTATCGGGCGGATCTTGTTTGTCGCGTTGTTCCTCGGCTCTGCGTTCGGGCATCTGACGCAGACGCAGGCGATGACCGCTTATGCGGAAGCGCGCGGGATCCCAAACGCTCGCCTGGCGGTACAGGCCTCGGGTGTCGTCATGGGCATCGGCGCACTCATGATCCTGTTCGGTGTCTGGGCCGACCTGGGTGCGCTGTTGTTGGTGGTCTTCCTCGTACCGACGGCATTTCTAATGCACGCCTTCTGGAAGGAATCCGACCCGGAAACTCGGCAGTTCGAGATGATCCAATTCAACAAGGACATGGCACTGGCAGGTGCCTCGCTGATGCTGTTCGGCTTTTTCGCATCGGTCAGCACTTTGGGTCTCACGATCACCGGTCCACTGATCTCCCTCGGCTGAGTCAGCACAGACTGCGGGTTCCGTCCGGCAGCCGCCGGGTGATCCCGGCTGCGTCGAGGCGTTCCAGCAGCGGCACAGCAACGCGGCGCGTCGTACCGAACGCGCGGCGCGCCTCACTCACAGTGAACGTATTGCTGAGCCCTGCAAGCACACGTGCCGCTCGTGTGAGCGCATCAGGTGCTAGGACGACAGTTGTTGTGATGCGCAGTAACCGGCCGGCGCGTTCGGCAGCCGCGAGTTCCCGTGTGCCGAGGCCGAGGTGGTCGAGTTCGTCCGCCTCGGGCGCGACGAAAGGTCGCGCGGCCAGACGGCGCTCGACCTCCGCGACCGCACGCTCCACCCTGCCCGGTAATCGGTCGGTAGCGTCCGTCCGCCGAATCAGTCCACTGAAGACGCCGAGGTCGGTTCCACGCAAAGCAGCAACCAGTACCTGCGCCGGCACGCCGAGATCGCGCCGGAGCTGGTCCACCGGCATGCCTGCTGCGAGCGGGTTCTGCACGGACCACTCCGCGGCGCGGTCGAACGCGCGGCCCGACAACGCGGCGAACAGCTGCTCGTCCACAGCCCATTTCCCGATCAGCATGCCGGCCGGCTCCCAACCCAACGCCCGCAGCTCGTCGGTCGGCACGGCACCATGCCTGCGCACATAGCCGGCCGCGGCGGCGCCGCTGTCCAGTTCGTGGGCCCTGTCCCGTGCGGAACCCCTGCGGCGCAGCGTCGGCGGACTGGGGTCGAGGACCTCGAACCCAGCTGGGATTCGGTGCGCCCCGGGATCACGCAGCAAACCAGTATCGTGCGCTCGCACCGGCAGAGCCGTTCGCAGCGACAGTCGCGCGGTATCCGTCCCCAGTGGACGAACCCGGCACGGGACCGCGGTGGAACCGACGTGTAGCACCAGCTCGCGCTGGAGATCCACAGCTCTATCGCCGCGCAGCCGGACGTCCAGCTCGGTGGTGCGCCGCCAAACGGCGGGCTTCAGTAACGCATCTCCGCGGCGAACGGCGTGACGGTCGACACTACGCAAGTTGATCGCCACCCTGGCAACGGCAGCAACCTCGGTTCGGGTCACACCGAGCGACTGCAGGCCACGTACGACGACCCGGTCTCCGGTACTCCCGATCTCCAACTCCGCACCGACCTGGAGGGTGCCGGCGCCGAGCGTGCCTGTCACCACGGTGCCCGCGCCCCGCACGGTGAACACGCGATCCGCCCACAGCCGAATATCGGCATCGGGATCCGCTGCCGGAAGGCGGGCGACGAGGCCGGCGAGCGCGTCGCGCAGTCTGTTGAGTCCCGCACCGGTGTGCCCGCTGACGGCAACAGCGCCAACGTCGCCGAGTGTGGTGGCCGCGATCCGGTCCCGCGCCTCCACCAGCGCCGGGCCGGGGTCGGCGCGGTCGGATTTGGTGACGACGAGCAGTCCGTGCCGTACCCCGAATGCATCGAGCGCAGCAAGGTGCTCGGTCGACTGCGCCCGCCAGCCCTCGTCAGCGGCGACAACGAACATGACCGCGGCGACCGGTCCGACGCCTGCGAGCATGTTCGGCACGAAACGTTCGTGGCCGGGAACGTCCACGAACGCAAGCATGTCGCCGGCGAGCTCCATCCACACGAAACCCAGATCGACCGTCAATCCGCGCCGTCGTTCCTCGGCCAGCCGGTCCGGTTCCATACCGGTCAGCTGTCGCACGAGCGTCGACTTACCGTGGTCGACATGCCCTGCGGTGGCTAGCACGTGCATCGCGACACGACCTTCAGCAACAGTTTGTCGTCGCTCGGATCGACCGCACGCAGGTCCAGCAGGCAGCGGCCACGGTCGATACGACCGACCACGGGCGGATCAGCGGTCCGCAGCCGCTCGGCGTAGCCGGTGGGCAGGCTCACCGCAGCGCTCGCCAGTTCCACACCTGGCGCGCCCCCACCACCAACCGTGGCCCGCGAGTCGACCGCGAGCGCATCGATGCCGCACCGAGTCAGCTGCACAGCGAGACGCTCGGCACGTTCCCGCAACACCGCGGGATCGGTGTGGAGGGCCAGGCAAACGGGCGGCGCCGGTCCACGCAGCGTGGCCTCCAGAGCGGCAAGGGTCAGTTTGTCGACCCGAAGGGCTCGCGCAGAAGGGTGTCTACGCAACCGGTCGACGAGTACCTGGTCGCCGAGGACAATCCCCGCCTGCGGCCCTCCGAGCAGCTTGTCGCCACTCGCGGTGACGAGCGTGGCGCCGGACCGCAGCATGCTCGTGACATCGGGCTCGTCCGGCAACAGTGGATCCGGGCGCAGGAGCCCGGAGCCGATGTCGACGACCACCGGCACCCCCAGCTGCGCCAGCTCGGCGACGCCCGCCTCGGCGGTGAAACCGGTGATGCGGAAGTTCGACGGATGGACCTTCAGGATGAACCCGGTGGCCGGGCCGAGCGCAGCCACATAGTCGGCGACCGACGTCCGGTTCGTAGTGCCGACCTCATGCAACCTGGCGCCGGCCGAGATAAGGAGTTCCGGGATCCGGAACCCGTCACCGATCTCCACGAGCTCGCCACGGCTGAGCACGATCTCCTTGCCCTGCGCCAGCGCCAGCGCACACAGCAGCAGCGCGGCGGCGTTGTTGTTGACCACATGGACGGCGCCGGCTTCGGGAACCGCTTCGGCCAACACGGCGAGCGCACCGCGGCCGCGCCGGGCCCGCCGGCCCGTGGCCAGGTCGAACTCCACATCGGTAGTGCCGCCTGCGGCTCGCAGTGCGGCCAGCGCGGCAGCCGACAGCGGCGCCCTGCCGAGATTGGTATGCACGAGGACACCCGTCGCGTTCAGGACCGGCCGCAACGTCGATGCTGTCGCCGGCAAGGTGGCCAGTGCGGCGTCCGCGACCTCTTCCGGATCGATTTGGCCTGCGCGGGCACGCTCCTGCGCAGCCACGATCGCCGCCTTCACGAGCGAGGAACCCAGCTCCTGTACCGCCTTGGCAAGCCGGGGTTCTGCCAGCAAGGCGTCAGTGCGCGGGATGCGCCGCCGCGAGTCGGTCATGGCCGCGCACCTCGGCCGTCGGCGCGGAGGCGAACGGGAATCGAACCCGCCAACGACAGTGCCTGCCGTTCCACGGTTTTGAAGACCGCGCCGGTCACCAGGCCAGTAGCGCCTCCCTTGGCCATGACGCCATCGTCGCGCGGCGAGACACGGCGCGCAGCGCAACGATTGATGACATGGCCTACCGACTCACCCAGTACGCGCACGGTGGGGGCTGTGCCTGCAAGATTCCGCCTGGCGAGCTCGAGGACGTGGTCCGCGGACTCACCGGTCCACCGCCGGCCCAACCGGTGGGGGAACTACTCGTCGGGTTCGACCAGGGGGACGACGCAGCAGTTGTACGCATCGACGGCGGGCAGGCCCTCGTGGCTACCGCCGACTTCATCACACCGGTAGTCGACGATCCCTCCGACTGGGGACGCATCGCCGCCGCGAACGCGCTCTCCGATGTCTACGCGATGGGTGGCCGGCCGGTGGTCGCGCTGAACCTGCTGTGCTGGCCGCGCGACACGCTGCCATTCGAGCTGGCCGCGGAGACACTGCGTGGTGGCATGGACGTCTGTGTCCAGGCCGGTTGTCATCTGGCAGGCGGGCACAGTGTCGACGATCCCGAACCGAAGTACGGCTTGGCCGTCACCGGCACCGCCGATCGGGAACGGCTGCTGCGCAACGACACCGGTCGTGCCGGGTTGCCTCTATCGCTGACCAAACCGCTCGGGCTCGGCGTGCTGAACGCCCAGCACAAGGCCACCGCGGAACGGTTCGAGCAGGCGATCGAGGTGATGGCGACGCTAAACGACGCGGCCTCTCGTGCGTCCGTGGCCGCGGGGATCATCTGCGCCACCGACGTGACCGGTTTCGGGTTGCTGGGTCACCTGCACAAGCTCGCCAGGGCCAGCGGGGTCACGGCGATCGTCGACTCGGCGGCGGTGCCTTACATCGACGGTGCGCGCCAGGCGCTGCGGGGTGGGTTCGTACCCGGCGGCAGCCGGCGCAACCTCGAATGGGTACGCCCGCACGCCGACCTGTCCGCCGTGGACGCCGGCACGGCACTCTTGCTGGCCGATGCGCAGACCTCGGGCGGGCTGCTGCTGGCCGGCGAGTTGCCGGGAGTACCGGTGATCGGTGAGCTGGTCACCCGCCGCGGCGAGCACACGATCATCGTCCGCTGAGTTTCGCCGTCTGCGAACACGGCAACCCTCGTCACGGAGCCGGGAAGGAGGAACTCATGCCGCACATGCGCCGCGGACGGTCGCGTACCGACCGTGAGGAGAGCCAGCCCGACCAGCCCGCCGACGATGCGCGGCGGCAAGGCAACCCCAAGCGCGCCGCGAAGGGCGACCACGAACCTGCGAACGACGAGCCCCCCGGCACCGGAAACCTGGAGCTGCACAGTGCCGCGTTCAGCGACCACATGCTCATCCCTGAGCGCTACTCCCGCCAGGGCGGCAACGTGTCGCCACCGCTCGAGTGGGGCCAGGCCCCGGACGGCACCGTGGAACTGGCGCTGCTGTGCGAGGATCCGGACGCGCCTGGGGGTACGTTCACGCATTGGGTGGTCACCGGTCTCCCAGCCGACTGCGGTGGGGTGCGGGAGGGCAGCCTGCCCTCCGGTGCGACGACGGGCAGCAACGGCTTCGGGGACCTCGGCTGGGGTGGGCCGCAGCCACCGGTCGGCGACAATGCACACCGCTACTTTTTCCGTGTCTACGCCGTTGATCGCCCGCTCGGGCTCGGCTCGGGTGCGACCGGCCGCGACGTGCACGCCGCCGTCGCGGGGCATACCCTCGCCTCCGGCACCCTCATGGGCCTCTTCGCCCGTTGACGATTCTCGCGGCGCGTTCGTCTGGCACCGGTCGGTACAGTGGACCTCGGGCCCTGACGGTCCGTCCACGCCGCTTCTCGGTGTGCCCGACATCGACGAGCGGGTCGGCGATCACGTGATCCACAACCGGCTGGAATGAACCATTTCAATGTCCATGCCCGGCGCGGAGCATCCACACAGCACGAGTAGTCCACTCAGACCTGGTCCGGCTGTTCGCAACCCCGTACACGGCATACCCTGTGCCTGTGCGGGTAACCGCTCGCGATGGCGACGCCCGGCGGCGTCCGGGTGCGCAATGTGGCGCAGCCGATGATCCGCAGCGCGTTCGCGGTGTACGCCTGGAACCGTAGCCAGCCCAGTGGGACAACCGCATCGGCGACCAGGCAGGCCTGGTCAGCCGTCGCCAGCCGGCGCGTCGGAGGTCTGCTGGTCGTCGCTGTCGCCAGATTCGGGTTCCGGTTCCGGGACCGGCGTGGAGCCGGCGTCCGGCTGTGGCTGCGACGACGACGTGGGGCTCGGCTCCGGTTCGGGTTCAGGTTCGGGTTCCGGCTCCTGACATACGATGCGCGGCTGCGCCCGGTAGACCACCGTGCGGGTCTCGCGGCGAACCTCCTCGCCCGTACCGGTTTCCCGGATCACGCGGGTGTCGTTGACACTGAAACCGCTCGCGCCGCTGCTGGGCGAGCAGTTGCCCGCCGGCATGACATCGGTCCACGGGGAGGTGTAGTTGAACCGTTCACCGGTGATCGACTGGATGTCGTAGCGCTTGGTGCCCCACAGCCGCACAGTGATGTCCGACGGAGTCCAGATGGTCTGAATGACCACGCCGGTCTGGCTGTCGTTGGTGAACTTCAGGTCGATGACGCTGGAGCCGTCCGGGTTCTGGAAGACCGTGGCCTCCCTGCCCTCCGGGTAGCGGGAGATGTAGTAGCTGTGCTCTTTGTGCTCGGTATCCTTCATCCCGGCGAAATACCCGGCGTTGAACAGGGTCGTCGCGAACTGGGAGATACCGCCACCGACCGCCCGGCCAGGTCGGCCGCTTTCGATGACACCGGCGTAGACGTAACCCTGCTCCGTGCCGCGCGGCCCGGTATAGCCGTTGAGGCTGAACGTCTCGCCCGGTTTGACGACCGCACCATCGACCTTTTCGGCGACCGTGCGGATGTTGATGCCGGAGTCGTAGGCGAAGCCCTGCGTGGTGAACTCGCCGATGACCTCCTTGATGCCGAGCTGCTGCGCGGCCTCGGTGGTCAGTGCGGCGGGCTGCGCCGCGTAGGTCGCGGTGACCTCCCGGTCCCCACGGTTGCGCAGCACGTCGGGCAGCTGCCCGACCGTGGCGGCCCAGTCGATGCCGCGGCCGTGGGTGGATGGTTCGATGGTGACCTTGCCGCCGGTGAAGTCGAACCGGGCGCTGCGGCCACGCTCCTCGGTGGAGGCCAGCTCGGGGCCGACCGCATCGACGACGGGACGCTGGTCGATCTTCGGCGCCAGCGAGCCGTCCTCCCTTGGCTCGAAGGTCAGCGCCGCGGCGATCACCTCGGGCCGCAGGTCGGCGTCCTTGCCCTCGCCACGCACGGCGACCGGACCGGACACTGCGGGTGCAGCGATCTGGGCGAGCGCAGTCTGCACCGATTCGGGGGTGGTCCGTACCGGTAGCTCGGTCACGGGCAGTACCAGGGGGCCGCGTGAGGCCCAGTCCCTCAGGATCTGCGCGCGGGCGTGGGGCAAGTCGAGCCGCACACCCGGCACCGGGTTCTCGGCCACCGGGGTGAGCCCGTCGAAGCGAACGGTGCCCTCGACCGCGTCGCGGTCGATCTCGTCCCGCAGGCGTCCCAGTGCCGCGTCGAAGCGCTGCGGCTCGGTCGCTGAGACGACACCGATTTCGTCGGTGGTGAAAAACGATGCCAGCCGGGTGAACGGGTTCAGTGGCTGCTGGGTGGCCTGCTCAACGGTCGCCGCCCAGTCGATCCGAAGCCCGGACTCGGCCGGATCAAGGGTGTGGTCCGCGCCCGCCGCGGCGAGCCGAACCGGCTCGCCCAGCCGGGGCTCCAACTCGGTGCGCAGGAGTGCCTCGGCGTCGGCGCTGGTCATACCGGCCACGTCGACGCCGGCCACGGTCCGCCCCCGCGCGACATCTCCCTGGGTGAGCAGGAGATCCAGCCCATACAGCACAGCGAGCCCACCGACGACGGCTGCCGTGATGATCCCGGCCTTGCGCAGCTTCCGGGTGCGCGCGGAGTCCACTTCCGACTCCTCAGGCGCCGTGGCCACGGGCTCGAGTGCAATCTCGACGGTCGCGTCAGCGGCGTCCTGGGTGGCCTGCGGCTGCTCAGTGGCTGGCTTTACCGCCATCTCGACGGTCGCGTCAGCGGTATCCTGGGTGACCTGCGCCATCTCGACGGCGGCACCATCGTGGGTGGCCGCCTGCGGCTGGTCGGTCGAGCTGTTCTCCTGCAAGGTATCCCCGGCTGATCACTGGTGCGGCATGTCGGTTCGGGCCGGCCAAAACTACCTCACCAGGCACGATTCCCAGTTGACCACCCCGGCGACATCAGCCGTCGTCGTCGGACTCCCCGTCGCGGCCACGCTGGCGATCGGACCTGACTTCCCGAGAAGAGACCAGCTGGTCGGAGTCGATCAGCGGCCGGCCGTTGACGACCACCATGCCGAGCTGGTGCACCTCGCGGATCACGTCACCACCGTCCATGGTGAACTCCAGTGTCACCTCGACCATCTGGTCGTCCTGGACGCGCGGTGGCTGGACCACTGAGACGGCGTCGACGTCCTTCCAGAACCGCTCGTACCGCTTCTGTCCCTGGCCCTGCAGACCCGGGCCGAGGCCATCCCATGCCTCGTCGGTGTCATCCGGTAGCAACGCGTAGTAGTCGGCGACGGCCTGCTCGAGTTCTTCCGGGGCGGTGCCTTGCACCGCCGTGGTGGTCTGCACCGTCGACGTGCTGGACGAGGTCGGCGGCGAACTCGGTGGCGCCGACGTGGTCGCCGCGGGCGTCGTGGTCTGCGCCGCGCCGCTGTCGTTCCGGCTGACGCCGACCAGCAGCTCCGCCACCAGAATGCCGACCACGGCCGCGGCGAGCACGGCAAGTGCGCTGATCAGGATCCGGGTGCGGTTCGAGCGTTCGCCCCCGGCCTGCGCGGGATATCCAGGCGCCGGTGCAGGGGGTAGAGGTCGTGGGGGTAGTGGCGGCGCTGCCGCGGGGTGCAGGTCCAGCCGGGTGGCGCTGCGGCGCGGGGGCGCCACCGCAGCGGTCGCCGGCAGTGTCGGCGGGTCCGCCGCAACGGGTGCCCTGCCCTCGGTGAGGGCCTGCAGCGCCTCGGCGACCTGCACCATGGTCGGCCGTTCGGCGGGCTCGGTCCGCAGCATGGCCTGCAGTGTCGTCGTCAGCACACCTGCCTGCCGCGGCGGAATGGTCTGTCCGGTCGCGACGGTGTGCAGGAGCGCGATCTCGTTGCCGGCATCGCCGAACGGCGGCCTGCCCTCCACCGCCGCGTAAAGCGTCGCACCGAGCGAAAAGACGTCCGAGGCGGATCCGGGCTCGGCGCCCCTGGCCGCCTCCGGCGACAGGAACGCGGGTGTTCCGGCGAGCAGGCCGGTGCTGGTGACGGTGATGTCGCCGGCCGCACGCGAGATGCCGAAGTCGGTGATCTTGGTCGTGCCGTCGGCGCCGAGGAGGATGTTGCCGGGCTTGACGTCGCGATGGATGACACCCGCGGCGTGGGCCGCGGTCAGTGCGAGCGCCACCTGCGCGCCGATACGGGCTGCCTCGGCAGGCGGCAGAACACCACGCTCCTGGAGCACAGCGGAGAGGCTGTGCGAGGGCAGATACTCCATGACCAGCACCGGCTGACCGCCGTCGTCGGCGACGTTGTACACCGAGATGGCGTTGGGATGCTGCAGCCGTGCGGCAATGCGCCCCTCGCGGAAGGCACGCTGACGGGCCTTCTCGGTCTCATCTTCGTTGAGCCCGGGTGGCAGCAGCAGCTGTTTGACGGCGACTGTGCGGTCGAGGCGATCGTCCACGGCTCGCCACACGACGCCCATGGCACCGCTGCCGATGCGGCTCTGCAGCCGATAGCGCCCGGCAACCAGCCGCCCCTCCCCGTCACCCACCGGTGCGTCCTCTGTCACGCGGACAGGTTAAAGGCTGCGTTCAGGCGGGCTTGTCCAGCATCGGCGCAGACGACCGGTCGAGCGAGCGCGCCAGCCGGGCGATGTCGGCCGGGCGTACGCGGCAGCAGCCACCCAGCAGGTGCGCGCCGGCTGCTCGCCAGCGGGTCACCTGTTCGGCGGAGAAACGCGAGCGCCCTGTCCACCTGCGGCCGGCGGGGTCCCAGCGCTCGCCGCTGTTCGGGTAGACGACGACGGGCTTGGCGGTGAGTTCCCACGCGGCGGCGACGGCGTCGGCGACGTCGTCCGGCGAGCAGCAGTTGACGCCCACCGCGACCACCTGCGCGCAGTCGGCCGCGACGGCGAAGGCGTCGGCAAGGCGCTGCCCAGCGCGGGTGCGGCCGCGCTGGATGGTGTAGGACAACCACGCCGGGATGCCCACCCCGGCCAGCGCTGCGACCTCGGCGGCGGCCTCGTCGACGTCCGGCACCGTCTCCAGTGCGAACAGGTCGGGCCCGGCCTCCGCGAGCACCTCCAGGCGAGGCCGGTGGAAGGCCACCAGCTCGCGATGGCTGAGTCCGTACCGGCCGCGGTACTCCGAACCGTCGGCGAGCACCGCACCATAGGGCCCCACCGAGGCCGCTACCCAGCGGCGCCGACCATCACCGGCGACCTCGGCCCTGGCGCGCTGGGCGAGCTCGACGCTGCGCCGCAGCAGTGCGGCGGCACCGGCGCGGTCGATACCGCGTGCGGCGAAACCGGCGAAGCTGGCCTGGTAGCTCGCCGTGGTGGCGATTGCCGCGCCCGCGCGGAAGAACGCGACGTGGGCGGCGACGATCTCCTCCGGCGCGTCGGTGAGCAGCCGCGCGGACCACAACGCGTCGGACAGGTCGTGCCCTCGCGCCTCCAGTTCGGTGGCCAGGCCACCATCGAGCACGATGGGCTCGTCCGTCAGCACGCACTGAGCGTAGTCCCGGCCTTCGCTTAGCACACAAGGGTTCCATACCGCGGCGCCGGGCGGGTGGTGACGCCGCTGAGCGTCGCACGCCATATTGTGTGCGCTGCCGAGGAGGTGCAGCGTGCCCGACGTCGACTACTACGAACTCCTGGGGGTACGGCCGGACGCCACGCCCGCGGAGATCAAGTCGGCCTACCGCGCGCTCGCCCGGTCGATGCATCCCGACGCCGGTGGCACGGCGGGCACGTTCCGGCTACTGCGCCAGGCCTACGAGACGCTCGGCGACCCCATCCGCCGCGCGGCCTACGACCGCGACGACGACCTGGACCACGAGGTCCTGGCAACGGACTTCCCGGCACCGGTTACGACGGCGACCCGTCCGCGGCCCGGTTTCCGCACCAGGACCCGCCGTTTCGGCCAGGAGCCCGGCTTCACCCCGCAACGGCCCCGGGTGGACATCGCGACGATCCCCTGGTGGCATACGGTCGGCGAGCTCACGCGCGTGCATTACGCCCACCCCGGCTCGCCGGGGCACGCGCCCACACTGGCCGCGGCGGGCACCGTGCTGCTGCTGGCATTACCGCTCGCGCTGCTGGCCAGTGCCCTGCCGGTGTGGCTGCTGGTGCTCTGGCTGCTCCTACTCGCCGCCGCGGGCTGGATGGCGTGGCTACTGGTGCGGCGGCATCTCGCCACACTGCGCGCAGTGCGGGCGTTTCGCGGCGAGTTCGGCGGTAGGCGTGTGTTCGGTACACCGGGAGCCGACGCCGATCAGGTGGCCGAGCGGCTCACCGCCGACCTGCTCGCCCGCTACCTCACCCGGCTGCCCGGCGTGCGCATCTTTCATGGTCTCGCCTGGCCGGACTCCGTGTTCGCCGATATCGACCATGCCGTCCTGTGTGGCAGGCGCCTCGTGCTGATCGAGTCGAAGCTGTGGCTGCCGGGGCACTACGACAGCGACGAGACGGGGCAGCTCTACCGCAACGGGCAGCGCTTCCGGGGCGGCGGCAGCAGGCTGGCTGACGGTGTCGCGGCGTTCGAGGTGCTGTTGCCCGGTGTCGAGGTCTGTGGCGCGCTCATCCTGTATCCGAGCCGCTCGGGCGACATCACCACGGAACCGGAGCCCGCCGGGGCAACCCCGCCGACGACCCCGGAGCAGTTCGTTCGCGACATCGGCGACTGGCTCGCGATCGAACCATCCACAGTGGACCGTGAAGTGTTCCGAACCGTACTCGCCCAGGTGGTGGGCTGACACCGCGCTCACGCTCCCTATGGCTCAATACCTGCAAGGGCCGAGTCGCTAGCGGAGGGAGCCATGCGGGACGCCGCGGAGAGCCGGAACCGTACCCTGCCTGCGGCGGGGCTCGCCGCACTGGTCATCGGAAGCCTCCTGATGGGGCTGCTGCACGTGCTGCCGTTCGCCACGGAGGTGGACCCGGTGCGGCGCACGATCAGCGAGTACGCGCTGGGTACTGGCAAGTGGCTCTTCGACGTCGCGGTCCTGCTCATCGCCGCCGGGTCGGCGCTGGCGTTCGCCGCGCTCGTACGCAACGGGCGGGTACGACCACTGTCGGCGACCACCGTCTTCGCAGCCGGCTGGATACTGGGCCTGCTGACCATCGTCGTGTTCCCCAAAACCGACTGGTCAGTCGGGCCGAGCCTAGGCGGAACGATCCACCGTTATGCCAGCGTGCTTGCCTTCGTGTGCCTGCCGCTGGCGGTACTGGCGGCCGCGAGGGCGACGTTCCCGCACTCCCCCGCCGCCCGCCTGCTCACCCGGCTGCTGGCGATCACCTCGCTGGGCTGGTTCGGGGTGATCCTCGGTGCGGTCGGGCTCATGCTGGCCGGTGGTGAGCCGTGGTGGCGTGCGATCCCGCTCGGTCTGGTGGAGCGCCTGCTCGCGCTCAACGAGGTGCTCGCCGTGGGCGCGCTCGCGCTCGGACTGCTGCGGCGGCGCACTGCCGCTCCCACGGGGACGGCTCCCCTGGTACGTTGCTAAGCGCACGCTTACTCGATGAGGAGGTAACCAGTGCCGAACTCGCCTTCCCGTGTCGCGATCGTCACCGGGGCCGGCCGTGGTATCGGAGCCGCCATCGCCCGCAAGCTCGCAGGTGACGGATTCGCCGTCGGACTGCTCGACCTCGACGAGGCCAACGCCAAGGCGGCAGCCGACGCGATCGTGGCCGGCGGCGGCAAGGCGCTCGCGGTCGCACTCGACGTCAGCGACGCGGGCCAGGTCGCCTCAGCCGTCCAGACGGTCGCCGACGAGCTCGGCCCGCCGACGGTGCTGGTCAACAACGCCGGCATCATCCGCGACAACCTGCTGTTCAAGATGAGCGAGGGCGACTGGGACGCCGTCATGGGCGTGCACCTGCGCGGTGCCTTCCTCATGAGCCGCGCGGTGCAGAAGCACATGACCGAACAGGGCTGGGGCCGCATCGTCAACCTCTCCAGCACCTCCGCGCTGGGTAACCGCGGGCAGGCCAACTACGCGACGGCGAAGGCCGGACTGCAGGGGTTCACCAAGACGCTGGCGATCGAGCTCGGCCAGTTCGGTGTGACCGTGAACGCGATCGCACCCGGCTTCATCGCGACCGAGATGACCGCCGCCACCGCCGAGCGGGTCGGCATGCCGTTCGAGGACTTCAAGAAGGCCGCGGCCCAGCAGATCCCGGTGCGCAGGGTCGGCGAGCCCGAGGACATTGCCAACGTCGCCGGGTTCCTGGTCAGCGACGGTGCCGGGTTCGTCTCCGGCCAGGTGATCTACGTGGCCGGCGGCCCGAGGGCATGAGCGGCATGCGCATTTTCTCCGACCTCGGCGAGTTCACCGCAGCCGCTGATGAGCGGCTCGGCCAGAGCGACTGGCACACGGTCACCCAGGAGCAGATCAACCTGTTCGCCGACGCCACCGGTGATCACCAGTGGATCCATGTCGACCCCGAGCGGGCCGCGACCGGCCCGTTCGGCGCACCGATCGCCCACGGGTATCTGACCCTGTCGCTGATCCCCATGTTCGGCCGGGAAATCTACCGGGTCGAGGGGCTCCGCATGGGCATCAACTACGGGCTCAACAAGGTGCGCTTCCCGCAGGCGGTCACGGTCGGCTCGAAGATACGGGCGAGCGCTGAGCTCGCCCAGGTCACCGATGTGCCGCAGGGCAAGCAGGCGGTGGTGCGCTGGACGATCGAGATCGACGGCGAGCCGAAGCCGGCATGTGTCGCCGAGATGGTCTCGCTGCTGGTTCCCTGACTGAGTGCCGGCCGCTCACAAGGAGGGTCTCCCATGGGCGATGAGGACCCGCCGGGTCTTGATCTGACCCGGCTGCGCGCGTACCTCGACCGCGAGCGGCCTGGCCTGGTGCGGGGCCCGCTGACCGCCGAGCTGGTGGAGGGCGGCCGGTCGAACCTGACCTACCTCGTCACCGATGGCGCGAAGCGGTGGGTGGTGCGCCGCCCACCGCTGGGTCATGTCCTGCCCACCGCGCACGACATGGCGCGGGAACACCGGGTCATCAGCGCACTCGGACCGACGAGCGTGCCGGTACCGCCGACCTTGCTGCTCTGCCAGGACGACACGGTGCTCGGCGCGCCCTTCTACGTCATGGACTTCGTGGCCGGGACGCCGTATCGAACCAAGGAGCAACTGGCGCCGCTCGGCCCCGAGCGGACCCACTCGATTGCCAACGCGCTCGTGGACACCCTGGTCGACCTGCACAGTGTCGACCCCAGCCAGGTCGGCCTTGCCGACTTCGGTCGCCCGGACGGTTTCCTCGAGCGACAGCTGCGCCGCTGGAAGAAACAGCTCGACGCCTCGCGCAGCCGCGACCTGCCCGGCATCGAGTCACTGCACGAGCGGCTCGCCGCACACATCCCGGACTCCCCGGCGCCTGCGATCGTGCATGGCGACTACCGCCTCGACAACGTGCTCGTCAGCGCGCACGACAGGATCACCGCCGTACTCGACTGGGAGATGTCGACGCTCGGTGACCCGCTCACCGACCTCGCACTGCTGGTCGCCTACACCGAACGGAGGAAGCTCGATCTGAGCTTCGTCACCAACGTCAGCGGGGCACCCGGCTATCCCGGCAGCGACGAGGTGATCGCGCGGTACGCCGAGCGTTCCGGGCGCGACGTCTCGGCACTCAACTGGTACATCGGGTTCGCGTTCTTCAAGCTGGCCGCGATCCTCGAAGGCATCTACTACCGGTTCAGCCAGGGCAAGACGGTTGGCGAGGGGTTCGCGAAGATCGGCGCGGGAGTCGCTCCGCTCGTGGCGCACGGCAACGCCACTCTCGAGGAGGACTGATGGATTTCGGCTTCGACAGCACGACCGAGAAACTCCGCGAACGGCTCCTGGCGTTCATGGACGAGCACGTCTACCCCGCCGAGCCGGTGTTCCATGAACAGCTCGAGGCACGGGAGAACCCGTGGACCAGCGTGCCGGTCGTCGCGGAGCTCGCGGCCGAGGCGCGCAGGCGCGGGCTGTGGAACTTCTTCCTGCCGGGTGAGTACGGCGCGGGGCTGACCAACCTGCAGTACGCGCCGCTCGCCGAGATCACCGGTCGCAGCCCGGCGCTGGCACCCATCGCGCTGAACTGTGCCGCCCCGGACACCGGAAACATGGAGGTCCTCGCCATGTTCGGCACCGAGGACCAGCGCAAGCAGTGGTTGCGGCCCCTGCTGGACGGCGAGATCCGCTCGGCCTTCGCCATGACCGAGCCGGATGTCGCGTCCTCCGATGCTCGCAACATCACGACACGCATCGAACGCGACAGTGGGGGTATCCCCGCCGAGAAGGCCGTAGCCGGCCGGGGAGACGACTACGTCATCAACGGGCGCAAGTGGTACATCTCCGGCGCGATGAACCCGAACTGCCGGATCTTCATCGTCATGGGCAAGACCGATCCCGGCGCGGCCCCGCACCGCCAGCAGAGCATGGTGCTGGTCCCGCGGGACACGCCCGGCGTGCACGTCAAACGTGGCATGCAGGTGTTCGGCTACACCGACGGCGACCACGGCGGGCACGCCGAGGTCGTTTTCGACGACGTGCGAGTGCCGGCTGAGAACCTCATCGGTGCGGAGGGCGACGGTTTCGCGATCGCGCAGGCCCGGCTGGGCCCAGGCCGTATCCATCACTGCATGCGGCTGATCGGCATGGCCGAGCGCGCGATCGAGCTGATGTGCAGGCGCGCGTCGTCTCGTGTCGCGTTCGGCAAGCCACTCGCCGAACAGGGCGTGATCCAGGAGTGGGTTGCCGAGTCGCGCGTGCGTGTGGAGCAGCTGCGACTGCTGGTGCTCAAGACCGCCTGGTTGATGGACAACAAAGGCAACAAGGGTGCGCACACCGAGATCCAGGCGATCAAGATCGCCACACCGGCCTCGGTGGAGTGGATTCTCGACAAAGCCATCCAGACCCACGGCGCCGGTGGCGTCAGTCAGGACTTCCCACTCGCCGAGCTCTGGGCGGCCGCGCGGATGCTGCGGCTGGCTGATGGCCCCGACGAGGTGCACAAGCGTTCCCTCGGCAGGCACGAACTCACAAGGTATCGGTGATGAACGCACCCGCTGTCACGGCCTGACGTCTAGTCGACCGGTCGCGTTTCCCTGTCCAGCCACGACAGGTAGGCAGTGCTGCCGCCGGTGACGGGCGTGACGATCACCTCGGGCACGTCGTAGCTGTGTTGTGCGATGAGGTGGTCGGCCAGCGCCGCGGCACGGTCGGCAGCGGCCTTGACCTCGACCCGCCATTCCCGCGCGGTCTCCACCGCGCCCTCCCAGCGGTAGACGCTGGTGATGGGGCCGACGATCTGAGCGCACGCGCCGAGCCGTGCTTCGACGGCACCGGCTGCCAGGCGCCGAGCGGCGTCCTCGGAGTCGACGGTGGTCACGACGACGACGTGTTCGGCAGACATGGCACCAGGGTAGAAGCCCTCGCTCGACCTGCTCGCCTCTCCTGACAGAAGTAATGCACGGTCGGCTCAGTCACCGGAGAACTGCTCGACCTAGCGCTGCAGCTTGTTCATGCCGCCCAGCCAGCGGTCGGTCTCGGTGGTCCGATTCGATTGCGACGCGCCCATGATGAGCTCACCGTCCTTGCCGGTGTCGGTGAGCATCCTGGTGCGCACGCCCAGCGGACAGATCGAAGTGTCCACGACGGCGTGCGCGCCGCCCGGCAGCAGCTCCCAGGCGGCCCACGTGTGCCATGACAGTGACCTCCCAGGACAGGGCCCAGTCGGCCTCCGCCGCATCGGGGCCCGTGCCGCAGGACACCGGCGTTGGCGCAGAAAAGGTCGATCTCGCCAGCACCGCTTGCGCCTCGGTGATCAGCCGGCGCACACCTTCCTCGCCTGCTGTGTCCCCGGCGATCGCGACCCCACGGACCTCACCGGCGACCGCGGACGCGCCACCGCCGCCGGTGAGGACCACCCCGGCGCCGACCACCTCGAGAGTCACAACCCACCGCCCAAACCGACACCGCCGTCGACAACGAGGGTCTGCCCGGTCATCCAGCCGGCCTGCTCCGACAGCAGGAAACCGACGGCGCCCGCGATGTCGGCAGGCACGCCCAGCCGCTTCATCGGGTACCTGGCGGCGACCTCCTCCTCGCGGTCGGCGTAGAGCGCGGTCGCGAACTTGGTCTTCACCACGGCGGGCGCGACAGCGTTGACGCGGATGGCCGGTGCCAGCTCAGCCGCCAGTTCCATGGTCAGCCGGATGAGCGCGGCCTTGCTGACGCCGTACATCCCGATGCCCGGTGAGGTCCTGAGGCCGGCAAGCGAGGCGACGTTGACGATCGCGCCGCCGTGCTCGCCCATCCACGCGTCACGCGCCTTGCGTGTCCAGACCAGTGGAGACAACACGTTGACGTCGAAGAGCTTGGCCGCCGCCTCGGCATCGACGTCCAGAATGGAGCCGTACACCGGGTTGATCCCGGTGTTGTTGACGAGGAAGTCCAGGCCGCCGAACGTCTCGATCGTGCGGGCGATCGCATCGTCCTGGTGCGCCGGGTCGTCGGCCTTGCCCGGCACGCCGATCGCCGCGCCGCTACCGCCCAGTTCCCCGACCGCCTCCGCGAGCGGATCGGGCTTGCGCGCCGCGCGCGACCAGGTCCTTGGCTATACCGAGTCCGATGCCCCGGCTGGCGCCTGTCACAATGGCAACGCGATCATTGAGCGAGTTCACCGGTGCCGATCTCCTCTCCACGCTAAGCGCTCGCTTACAATCCAGACATGTCGATGTCGTTGGCGGCCGAGTTGTGGCCCGACGTCCAGCCGGAGACGGCACGGCGGCTGATGCTGGCCGGCGTGGAGTCCTTTGCGCAGCGGGGATATCACGCGACCACCACGCGCGACATCGCCACGAATGCGGGCATGAGCCCTGCCGCGCTGTATGTGCACTTCCCGTCCAAGGCGGCGTTGTTGTTCGCCATCAGCCGAAGCGGCCACCAGCAGGCGCTGGCTCTGGTCGAGCAGGCTGCCGCCAGCGCGGAGTCGCCGCCGGCGGCGATGCGCGCGATCGTCGAGCAGTTCGTCGCCTGGCATGCCCGGCGGCACCTGGTGGCGCGCGTGGTGCAGTACGAGCTCGGCGCGTTGCCGGAGGAGGAGTACGCGGTGGTGGCCGGGCTGCGCCGCGACATCGAACGCATCGTGCGTGATCTGCTCGCCGCCGGTGTCGAGTCGGGCCACTTCCACGTCGGCGATGTCGGGACGGCCGCACGCGCCGTGCTGTCGCTCGGCATCGACGTGGCGCGCTGGTACAGCGACCGATCGCGCCAGTCCCCCGCCGCACTCGGCCGCGAGTACGGCGAATTGGCGCTGCGCATGCTGGGCGCCGACACCACAGCCTGAACGGCGGGCCACCTGCACCTCCGAACTGTCGTCGCGGCGACATACTAAGCGGTTGCTCACCCATTGCGCCACGTCTCGCACGCCTGGCCCCCAGCCGACTGTGCTTGCCAGCCGGCTGGGGGCTGCACAAGGCTGGGATCATGGACATGAACGCCGCCATGGCAATGCTTACCGTCGCGCGGGAGGAAGCCCGCACAGGCGCTGCCGCGGGCGGTGTCCCCATCGGCGCCGCACTGTTCACGGTCGGCGGCGAGTTACTCGGCCGCGGGCACAACCGCCGCGTGCAGGACGGCGACCCGTCGATGCACGCGGAGACGAGCGCGTTCCGCGATGCTGGTCGTCGCGCGCACTACCGCGACACGGTCATGGTCACGACCCTGTCGCCGTGCTGGTACTGCAGTGGCCTTGTGCGCCAGTTCGGCATCTCCCACGTCGTCATCGGCGAGGCGACGACCTTCTCCGGCGGCCACGACTGGCTCGCCGAGCACGGCGTCGGCATCACCGTCGTCGGCGACGCCGAATGTGTCACGATGATGCGGCAGTTCATCGCGGCGCGACCGGACGTGTGGTTCGAAGACATCGGCGTTGAACGTCCCCCAGGCGAGTAGCGCCCCCTCGCCGGGAGGGCTCCCCTACAGGCGCGCGAGTCCCCCGCCCCAGCGCGCGAGTTGCCCATTCCGGCTCGCGAGTTGCCCGCTCGAGTCGGCGAGTCCCCCACTGCGGTCGGCGAGTCCCCCGTTCCCGCTCGCGAGTTGCCCGCTCGAGTCGGCGAGTCCCCCACTGCGGTCGGCGAGTCCCCCGTTCCCGCTCGCGAGTTGCCCGCTCCCATCGGCGAGTCCCCCACTCGGGTGCGCGAGTTCTGCGCTCAGGACGGCGAGTTCCTGCTCCGCTGCGGGAGCCCCGCTGCGGGGCCGCCAGTTCCGCACGCTGAGGCCCGTCCACAGGCAACTCCCGGGACCCGAGCGGGCAACTCACGAAGGGGGAACGGACAACCCGTGGGCCCCGACGGGCAACTCACCAGCCTGGGCGGGGAACTCGTCGGTCCGAGCGGGGAACTCGCGAGCCTGGGCGGGCAACTCACCAGCCTGGGCGGGCAACTCGCCGGCCTGGGCGGGCAACTCGCCGGCCTGGGCGGGCAACTCGCCGGCCTGGGCGGGGGACTCGCGCGGTCGTCAGGAGCCTGGCTGGGTTTCTGCCACCGTCGGTTCCAGGATCTTCGCCCATTGGCGGGTGATCTGCCTCCGGCGCCTGGTGTCGTCGGCCAGCAGGTTCGCCAGCCCGAGACCGCGGGCAAGGTCCAGGGTCGCCTGCACGGTCTCACGCACGCCCGGCTGGGATTCGTCGGCACCGAGCAGCTCCAGCGCCACGCGGTGGGCTTCCCTGCCGACCTCGGCCTGCAGCGGCACCAGGACCGCACGCAGGCTCTCGTCGCTGGAGGCCGCGACCCAGAGGTGCAGTGCCGCGCGAAACTTCGGTCCGATGTAGAGGTTCAGCAGCATCTCGGCGACCGGCAGTGCACGGGACGGCCCCGCCGGCAACGCCGCCGCCTGAGCGCGCAGCTCGGCGATCTGCTCGTCGGCCAGGTAGGCCACCGCGGCCACGACCAGATCCTCCCTGGTCGGGAAATGGTGCTGCGCCGCACCGCGGGACACCCCCGCTCGCTCGGCGACGACCGACACCGTGGTGCCCTGCCAGCCCCGTTCGGCCAGGGATTCGACGGCAGCATCAATCAGCCGCCGCCGCGTCGTACGGCTTCGCTCCTGCTGGGGTTGCCGTGTCGAGGTCAAGCCGGATCCACCCAGAATTCGAGCTGCAGGTCCTTCTCGCTGTCCCCGATCCGGTACTTCGACAGGTCGGTGACACCTCCGGCGGCCGCCGCGAACGTCGCCGACGATGGGCAGCGCCGTGCCGCTCGCGTCCTCGACGGCCTTCGCCGCCGTGTAGATCGTGCCTGGCAGCGCGGGGTGCGGTTCGGCGGTCTTGGCGAGCAGCCCGACGTTCCCGCCGCCGTGCCACCCGCCTCGCCGATCCCCCGGCTCCCGCCCGACATGATCAGCGTCATACCCGCCAGCGTGGTCATGCAGCGCTCCCGTTCGGTTGATCAGTAGGACTTGGGCAGGCCGAGGCTGTGCTGGGCAACGAAGTTGAGGACCATCTCCCTGCTCACCGGTGCGATCCGGCCGACCCGCGCGGCGCCGAGCAGCGTGCCGAGACCGTACTCAGAGGCCAATCCGTTGCCGCCGTGCACCTGCACCGCCTGGTCGACAGCCTTGATCGCGACCTCGGCGCCCGCGTACTTGGCCATGTTCGCCGCCTCCCCCGCGCCGAAATCGTCGCCGGAGTCGTAGAGCGCGGCGGCCTTTTGTGTCATGAGCTTGGCCAGTTCCAGCTCGATCTTCACCTGCGCGAGCGGGTGGGCGATGCCCTGGTGCGATCCGATCGGCGCACCGAAGACGCTGCGCTGCTTCGCATAGGCCACCCCCTTGTCCAATGCGTAGCGCGCGATGCCCACCGAGAACGACGCACCCATAATGCGTTCGGGGTTGAGCCCGGCGAACAGCTGCGCGATCGCGGCGTCCGCCGACCCGGCCAGCGCATCGGCAGGCAGCCGCACCTCGTCGAGGAACAGACCGAACTGTTTGTCGGCCGACACCAGGTCCATCGGGATCTGCCGGTACTCGAAGCCGGGCGTATCAGTGGGCACGATGAACAGTGCGGGCCTGAGCTTGCCCGTCCTGGCGTCCTCGGTGCGGCCCACGACGAGCACCGCGTCGGCCTCGTCGACACCCGAGATGAACACCTTCCGCCCGGTGAGTACCCAGTCGGAGCCGTCGCGGTGAGCCGTTGTGGTGATGCGGTGGGCGTTCGATCCAGCGTCGGGTTCGGTGATGGCGAAAGCCATGCGCACGGTGCCCGCGGCGAACCCGGGCAGCCAGCGCTGCTTCTGCTCGCCGGTACCGAATCGGGCGATGACTGTGGCGCAGATGGCCGGCGAGACGACCATCAGGAGCATCGGTGTCCCTGCGGCGCAGAACTCCTCGCACACCGCCGCCAGCTCACCGATCCCGGCGCCACCGCCGCCGTACTCCTCGGGCACCGAGACCCCGAGGTAGCCGAGCCGCCCTGCTTCGTCCCACAGCTCGGTGGTGTGCCCGCCGGAGCGGGCCTTGTCCTGGTAGTACTCGTGGCCGTAGCTCGTCGCGAGAGCCGCTGCCGCCGTGCGCAGTGCCAGCCGTTCCGGCGGCTCCGTGAAGCTCATTCCGCTTGCTCCTCACTGCTCACCACGGCGAGCACCGCGCCGAGGTCGACCTGCTGCCCCACCGTCACGGGCAGCTCCGTCACCACACCGTCGGCGGGCGCGGCGATCCGGTGTTCCATCTTCATCGCCTCGAGCCACAGCAGCGGCGCACCGGCAAGCACCCGTTCGCCCGGCGATACGGCGACGCGAACCACGGTGCCCGGCATCGGCGCGAGCAGCGAACCGGCCACCACCTCTGTGCCGGGGTCGCGTAACCGTGGCACCGGCGTCAGGCGCACCGGCCCGAGCGGCGAGTCCACTGTGACCAGACCGGGGTAGCGGCCGATGTGGAAGGTTCTGCGCACGCCGGCGGTCTCCAGCACCACCTGGTCCGGCCGCGCCGCCACGAGCGTGACGCTGTCGAACCCCTCGGCGCGTAGCCCATGCCTGGCGAGCCGGTAGCGGATCTCGTGTTCCTGCCCCGCCACGAGGTAGGCCTTGCGCTGCGGGACCGCGGCGACGTTGCGCCAGCCGCTGGGCAGCCCACCCAGCACAACCGCACCGGCGCGGTTGTGCGCGGCGTCGGCGAGCGCTGCCGCCAGCACCGACAGCCGCACGGCGTTCGCACCCGCAAGCGGGGCGGCGAGTACCCGCCCGTGCCGGTCGAGGAACGTCGTGTCGGTGCGACCGCCGAGGAACTCCGGATGCCGCAACACGTTCACGAGCAGGTCGCGGTTGGTCGTCACACCGTGGATACGCGCGCGTGCCAGCGCCGCCGCCAGACTTCGCGCAACGCCCGCCCGGTCCGGACCGCACGCGATCACCTTGGCGAGCAACGGGTCGTAGTGGACACTCACGACCGAACCAGCGGCGACACCGCTGTCGAGCCGGATCGTGTAACCATCGGAACGCGGCACCGTGAACTCGGCCGACACACCCGGCACGTCGAACCGGTGCAGCACACCGCTCTGCGGCTGCCAGTCCGCCGCGGGATCCTCGGCGTAGAGCCGCACCTCGATGGCATGCCCGCACGGCTGAGGCGGCTCGGGCGGCAGGCGATGCCCCTCGGCGACGCGCAGTTGCAGACCGACCAGGTCGAGACCGGTCGTGCATTCGGTCACCGGGTGCTCGACCTGCAGGCGCGTGTTCATCTCCAGGAAGAAGAACTCGCCGTGGCCGGTGGCCAGGAACTCCACGGTGCCCGCACCCACATAGTCGACGGCCGTGGCGGCGGCACGGGCGGCAGCGAGGAGACGTTCCCGCATTTCCGCGTCGACCAGCGGTGAGGGTGCCTCCTCGACGACCTTCTGGTGCCGCCGCTGGATCGAGCACTCCCGCTCCCCGACCGCCCACACCGTGCCGTGTGTGTCGGCCATGACCTGCACCTCGATGTGCCGTCCTTGTTCGAGGTAGCTCTCGCAGAACACGGCCGGGTCACCGAACGCCGACGCCGCCTCTGCCCGCGCACTCCGCACGGCATCGGCGAGGTCGGCCAGCTCCCGCACCACCCGCATTCCGCGCCCGCCGCCACCGGCGGAGGCCTTGACGAGCACCGGCAGGTCGGCCTCGGTCACCTCGGCGGGCAGCAGCTCCGGCAGCACAGGCACACCCGCCTTGGCCATGAGCCGTTTCGCCGCGACCTTGTCGCCCATCGCCTCGATGGCCTCAGGTGAGGGGCCGGCCCACACCAGCCCGGCATCGCGCACCGCGCGGGCGAACGCCGCGTTCTCCGCGAGGAAACCGTACCCGGGATGGACCGCGTCGGCGCCGGCGTCCACCGCCGCTTTGACGATCAGGTCGGCGCGTAGGTAGGTGTCCGCGGGGGCCGCACCCGGCAGCCGGACCGCGGCGTCGGCCGCCGCCACATGCGGCGCGTTCGCGTCGGCGTCGGAATACACGGCGACGGTGCCGATGCCCGCGTCCCGGCACGAGCGGAAGATCCGGAGCGCGATCTCACCGCGATTGGCGACCAGAAGTGTCTCGATCACGAACGAGCCCTCACATCCGGAAGACGCCGAAGCCGGTTCCGTCGAACCGGGCACGCTCGACAGGGTTGTTGTGGATGACGGAAAGGCACAGGCCGAGCACGGTCCTGGTGTCGCGCGGGTCGATCACGCCGTCGTCGTAGAGCCGGCCGGACAGGAACATCGGCAGCGACTCAGCCTCCACCTGTGCCTCCACCGCGGCCCGCAGCGCTGCGTCACCGTCCTCGTCGTAGGCCTGACCGCGGGTCTGCGCGGCCGCGCGGGCGACGATCGAGAGCACGCCCGCGAGCTGCTGCGGCCCCATCACGGCCGATTTGGCGCTCGGCCACGCGAACAGGAACCGCGGGTCATACGCGCGGCCGCACATGCCGTAGTGCCCGGCCCCGTAGGAGGCCCCGATCAGGAGCGAGATGTGCGGCACCTTGCTGTTGGCGACAGCGTTGATCATCATCGCACCGTGCTTGATGATGCCGCCCTGCTCGTAAGCTCTGCCGACCATGTAGCCGGTCGTGTTGTGCAAGAACAGCAGCGGTGTGCCGGTCTGGTTGGCCAGCTGGATGAACTGCGTGGCCTTCTGTGACTCCTCGCTGAACAGGATGCCCCGCGCGTTGGCGAGCACCCCGACCGGATAACCGTGCACGCGCGCCCAGCCGGTCACGAGGCTGCTGCCGTACAGCGGCTTGAACTCGTCGAACGCCGAGCCGTCCACCACCCTGGCAAGCACCTCACGCGGATCGAACGGGACCTTGAGCCCGTCTGGCACGATGCCGAGCAGTTCCTCGGCGTCGTGGCGCGGCGGGACCACCGGCCCCGGCGCCTCGCCGAGCTTGCGCCGGTTCAGCCTGCTGACGATGCGCCTGCCGATCCGGATGGCGTCGGGCTCGTCGCGTGCCAGGTAGTCGGCGAGCCCGGAGGTTCTGGCGTGCATCGCGGCGCCGCCCAGCGACTCGTCGTCGGACTCCTCGCCGGTGGCCATCTTCACCAGCGGCGGGCCGCCGAGGAACACCTTCGACCGTTCCTCGATCATCACCACGTAGTCGGACATTCCGGGCACGTAGGCGCCGCCCGCGGTGGAGTTGCCGAAGACCAGCGTGATCGTCGGGATCCCGGCGGCCGAGAGCTGGGTGAGGTCGCGGAACAGGCGCCCGCCGGGGATGAAGATCTCCTTCTGTGTGGGCAGGTCCGCCCCACCGGACTCCACGAGGTTGATCACCGGCAGCCGGTTCTCCAGCGCGATGTCGGAGGCACGGAAGATCTTGCGCATCGTCCACGGGTTACTCGAACCGCCCCGCACGGTCGGATCGTTGCCGATGATCATGCATTCGACGCCCTCGACGACGCCGATGCCGGTGACCACGCTGGCCCCGACCTGGAACTCGCTGCCCCAGCCCGCCAGCGGCGACAGCTCGAGGAACGGCGCGTCCTCGTCGAGCAGCAGCTCGATGCGCTCCCGCACCAGCAACTTCCCCCGCGCACGGTGCCGGACGACGTACTTCTCCCCGCCACCCGCGACGGCTTTCGCGTGCTCGGCCTCCAGTTCGTCCAGTTTGGTCAGCATGGCCACCCGGTACGCAGTGAACTCCGCGCCCGAAGTGTCCACTGTGGAGCTCAACGTTGTCACAACAGCACCTCCGGGATGTCGAGGTGCCTGCTGCGCAGCCACTCGCCGAGCGCCTTGGCCTGCGGGTCGAACCGCGCCCGCGCCGCTACGCCTTCGCCGAGCAGCCCGTCGATCACGAAGTTGACGGCGCGCAGGTTCGGCAGCACGTAGCGGCGCACAGGCAGCCGCTCGGTCTCCGGCAGCAACCGCCGCAGTTCGGCGACGGTGAGGGTATGCACGAGCCAGCGCCAGGCCTGCTCCGAACGCACCCACACGCCGACGTTGGCGTCGCCGCCCTTGTCCCCGCTACGCGCGCCGGCGACCAGTCCGAGCGGGGCCCGGCGCACCGGACCGGCAGGCAAAGGCTGCGGTAACAGCGGTTCGTCCACTTCGGACACTGTTCGGGTTCGCGCAGGGGCCGGTACGTCGATGCGTGAGCCGTCCGGCAGCACGGCGACGTGGGGCACCTCGCCTGCGCCGACAAAGGCCGCCGTGTAGACGCCGTGGGGCGCCGCGTCCGCGGGCGGCGCCGTCACATGGAAGCCCGGGTAGCCGGCCAGCGCCAGCTCGATCGCGGCACCGCTGAACGCACGCCCGGCGACCTGGGGATCGGCGTCTTTGACCGCGCAGTGCAGCAGCGCGCTCGCGGTCTCCTCGGTCGGCGCGTCCTCGTGGTCGGTACGCGCGAGCGTCCAACGGATATCGGCGGGCCTGCCGCCGGTCAGGGCGGCCTCGAGCTGCTCGCGGACCAGCGCCGCCTTCGCTTCGATGTCGAGTCCCGTGAGGACGAATGTCACCTCGTTGCGGAACCCGCCGAGCCGGTTGAGGCCCACCTTCAATGCCGGTGGTGGTGGCTCGCCGCGGACGCCGCTCAGGCGCACCCGGTCGGGACCGTCCTGGGCGAGCTCGACCGTGTCGAAGCGTGCGGTGACGTCGGGTCCGGCGTAGCGGGCGCCGCCGATCTCGTACAGCAGCTGTGCGGTGACGGTGCCGACGTCGACGACGCCGCCGGTGCCCGCATGCTTGGTGATCACGCTCGACCCGTCGGCATGGATCTCGGCGATCGGGAAGCCGGGGACCCCCAGCGTGTGCTCGGTGAAGAACGCGTAGTTCCCGCCGGTGGCCTGCGTACCGCATTCGATGACGTGACCGGCGGCGACGGCACCGGCGAGCGCGTCGTAGTCCTCACGTGCCCAGCCGAAGTGGGCGGCGGCAGGGCCGACGACCACCGACGCGTCGGTGACCCGGCCGGTGACCACCACATCGGCACCGGCCCGCAGGCATTCGGCGATGCCCCAGGCGCCGAGGTAGGCATTCGCGGTGAGCGGCTCGCCAAGGCCGAGCTCGCCCGCGCGTGGCAGCAGATCGTCACCCTCGACGTGGGCGACGGCGATCTCGATACCGAGCCGTCCTGCCAGTTCGCGCACCGCCTCAGCCAGCCCAGCCGGATTGAGGCCCCCGGCGTTGGTGACGATCCGCACGCCCTTGTCCTTGGCGAGCCCGAGACTCTGCTCGAGCTGGCGCAGGAATGTTCTGGCATAGCCGCGGGCGGGGTCCTTCAGGCGGTCCCGCCCGAGGATGAGCATGGTCAGCTCGGCCAGGTAGTCGCCGGTCAGCACGTCGAGCGGGCCGTCGCTGAGCATCTCGTGCACGGCTGAGAACCGGTCGCCGTAGAACCCGGACGCGTTGCCGATCCGGATCATGTGAACTGCCCGGGTTCGCGTCCCCGCCCTGGCAGCCCGGCGAAGGCCTGCGCGATGCCGAGCCACTGCCCGGCTCCGGCACCAGTGGCCCGGACATCGGTGTCGGCGAGATGGCGTCGCTGCGTCACCACCAGGCAGAAGCCGAGCGCACTGCCGGTGACACGCTGGGCCGCGTCCTCGGGGCCGAACGCCCAGGTGCTGCCGTCCGGTGCGGTGAGCTCCACCCGGAACTCCTCCTCCGGCGGCGCCAGCGAATGGAGCTGGAAGGAGAAGTCCCTGGTGCGCACGCCGAACCGGGCGATGTGCCGCAGCCGCGCCGTGGGGCGCCGCTCGGCACCGAGCGTGTCGGCGATGTCCTGGCCGTGTGCCCAGGTCTCCATCATGCGGCCGGTGGCCATCGATGCCGCGCTCATCGGCAAGCCGTACCAGGGCAGCCGTGTCCCCGCGGGCAGCGCCGCCAGTGCCGCGCTGAGCTCCGCGCGGTCCTGCCGCCACTGCGCCAGGAGGTCCGGAACCGGCTGACCGGCGCCCTCGGCGGCACCCTCGTCGATGTAGTCCCCGCCCGCGGCCAGTGCGCACTGGTACTCGTCGCCGAAGTCGTCGGGCGCGCGCGCCGCGAGGAGCGCCTTGCGATCGGTCCACGCGAGATGGGCGATCTGGTGGGCGATGGTCCAGCCGGGCGCCGGGGTCGGTAGGCGCCATTGGTCGGGCGGCAGGGTGGCCACGAGGCCGTCGACCTCCCAGCTCTCCGCGCCGAGATCGTCCAGGATCGCCGTCAGATCCGCCACGCCAGCACCTCCTCGGGCTGTCTTGGCCCAGCGTCGCACCACGCTCGCGGAAAAATCAAGCACGCTCGCTTGTTTTTGTTGGCAGCTAGCCAGCAAGCAGGTGGGGAACTACCGTTGCCGTCACCGACGACCGTGGGAGACCTTCGTGGGGGACTACACCGACATCACGTACCGGGTAGCCGATCGGGTGGCCACGATCGCGCTGAACCGGCCACACGCACGCAACGGCTACACCATGCGCATGGCCGACGAGCTGACGGCCGCGCTCGACCGGGCGGACGCCGATGAGGACGTCCGGGTCGTTGTGCTCACCGGCGAGGGCCGCCACTTCTCGGTCGGCGCCGATCTGTCCGGGGGCGGGTTCGACTTCGACTCCTCCCCCGAATGGCAGGAGCCTGCCGGACGGTGCTCGAAACGGATCTTCGCAATGAACAAACCCGTCATCGCCGCCCTCCGCGGCGCCGCCATCGGCGCCGGCATCACCGTCACCCTGTCCGCCGACTACCGGCTGGCCGCCACCGACGCACGGTTCGGTTTCGTGTTCGTCCGGCGCGGGATCTATCCCGAGGGCGCCTCGGCGTGGTTCCTACCGCGCCTCGTCGGCATGGGCCGGGCGCTGGACTGGATGATCAGCGGCCGGGTGTTCGGCGCCGAGGAGGCGCATGCCGCGGGGCTCGTGCACAGCCTGCACCCGCCGGAGCGGCTGCTGGACGCCGCCTACGAGCTGGCCGCCGACCTGGTGGCCAACACAGCCCCGGTGTCCGTGGCCGTTACCCGCCAGCTGCTCTACCGGATGTCCGGAGTGGACTCTCCGTTCCCGGTGCACGAGCTGGACTCCAAGCTCATCGCCACCATCGGGACCAATCCGGATGCGGTCGAAGGTGTCCTGTCGTTCCTGCAGAAGCGCCAGCCGGAGTTTCGCCTGAGCGCCAACACCGACCAGCCCGGATTCCTCCCCTGGCGCCAAGACCCGTGAGCTTGTGGGGCTCCGGTTCGGCGCCTGAACCACCCCGGGGCTCCGGCGACCGGGTGAAGGCGTCCCGCTCACTGGAGCAATGGCCACTGTGGTCCTAGCCTTTGCCAGATGACCATGATCCGCACGACCGCCCTCATCGTCGGCGCCGGATTCGGCGGTGTCGCCATCGCGGCCGAGCTGCGTCGCGCGGGCATGCACGACTTCGTCGTACTGGAGAAGGCCGCGGATCTCGGCGGTGTCTGGCGCGAGAACACCTACCCCGGATCAGGCTGTGACGTACCGTCGCCGTTGTACTCGTTCTCGTTCGAGCGCAACCACGCCTGGCCCCGCCGCTACGCCTGGCAGCCCGACATCCACGCCTACCTGCGGCGCACCGCGCGGCGACACGGCCTGCTCGCGCACCTCCGGTTCGACAGCGAGGTCGTCTCGGCGGAGTTCGACAGCGGCAACGCGGAATGGCGCGTGCGGACCGCGGGTGGCGAGGAATACGCCACCCGCGTGCTCATCCCCGCCACCGGGCAGCTGTCCCGACCGTCCTACCCGGACATACCAGGTATTGACAGCTTCGCAGGCCCGTCTTTCCACTCCGCACAGTGGGATCACGACTGCGAGCTGACCGGCAAGCGGGTTGCCGTCATCGGCACCGGTGCGAGCGCCGTCCAGTTCGTACCCAGGATTCAGCCCCGCGTGGCGCGGCTGACGGTGTTCCAGCGCTCGGCGCAGTACATCATGCCCAAACGCGACCGTGTCTACACACCGTGGCAGCACAAGGCTTTCCGGACACTGCCACTACTGCAGTCACTCGACCGGCTCAGTTTCTGGCTCTACGGCGAGTTTGCACAGCAGGCGCTGTCGAAGTGGCCTGCTCTCACGCGGATCTTCCTGTGGCAGACCCGAAAACGCCTGCGTTCTCAGGTCGCCGACCCCGACCTGCGCCGCAAGCTCACGCCGGACTACGCCTTGGGCTGCAAACGGATCCTGTTCAGCAACGACTACCTTCCCGCCCTCACAGAATCCACTGTGGACCTCGTCACGGAGAAGATCGTCGAGGTGACCCCGCGGGGCGTACGAACAGCGGACGGGACTCTCCACGAGGCCGACGTCATCATCTACGGAACCGGCTTCGCCACACAGGAACTGCTAGCCCCCATGACGATCCGCGGTCTCGCCGGCAGGCTGCTCAGCGACGCCTGGCGAGACGGCCCACGAGCGCACCTGGGCATCACGGTTCCCCGCTTCCCCAACATGTTCCTGATGTACGGCCCCAACACCAACCTCGGCGGCAGCTCGATCCTCTACATGCTGGAGAGCCAGGCGCGTTACATCGCCGACGCCGTACGCAGGCTCGCCGACCACCCCGGCCGCTACCTCGACGTCCGCCCCGAGGCGGAGCAAGCCTGGGACGACGAGGTACAGGGCAGGCTCGCGCACTCGGTGTGGTCGCGCTGCAGCAGCTGGTACCGCAACGAGCACGGCCGGATCGTCGCGAACTGGCCCGGCCGCACCCACGAGTACCGCAGCCGCACCCGCCGTGTCGACCTCGCCGACTTCCGGGTCTATGCGACGAGTCACTGAGTCGCTCCTACGTTGCCACGCTGCCTATCAGGCTCCACCGCCGATGATCACGGACAGTCAGCATCTGAGCGTGCGCACCACTCGGACGGACGGTAGACACCATGCCGTGTGCATGATGCGGTTGCGGGGCTCCGGGCCCTTCCAGGGCCTGCGTATGCTGATCATCAGCCGCGCCGGCCACACGCCGGTCATCAACCCTTCGGAGAGGTGCACGGTGCCCGAACCTGGTGACACACCAGGGTTGGTGGACATCGCCCGGCGGTGGGCGACTCAGCTGGCCGGCACGGAAGGGGTGGCTCTCCCCGCCGCCGAGCTGGAGCCCATCCTGGTCGCGGTGGCCGAGGAGGCACACGCACAGGCGGCGGTAGCCAAGGATGCGGCCATGCGCCGCTTCGCGGGCCTCTACTCGGCGTCGCCCAACGGGGTGGTGCTGGCCGATGAGGCCGGCGACATCCTCGACACCAACCCGGCGTTCACACGGCTGCTCGGCCACCGGCCCGAGGACCTGACCGGCACCGCGCTCACCGAACTCGGCGCCGCCGAGGAGGACATCGAGGTGATCAGCAAGGCGCTGGCGGAGCTGCGCGTACTGGGCCGGACCCAGCGCCGGGAACAGGTCGAGCTCGGCCACGCCGAGGAGGGCCTGCTGCGCGCCGACATCACGGTCGCCGGCCTGCCCGGCGACCGACCCGGCTCGGTGTACCCGGTGCTGATCGTCGAGGACGTCAGCGAACTCAGCCTGCTTCGCGAGGCGCTGCGCAAGCAGAACATTCAGGACCCGCTCACCGGCCTGCCGAACGTGAAGAGCTTCTTCACCACGCTCGAGGCCAGCCTCGGCGCACCCGAGGACGACCAGATCGCGCTGGTCTACCTCGACATCGACGGCTTCAAGGTGATCAACGACGGGCTCGGGTCCGGCGCGGCCGACACAGTGCTCGGCCATGTCGGCCGCAAGCTGAAGGCTGCCTTCGCCCAGCAGGACGCATTCGTCGCCCGGATCTCCGGCGACGGGTTCGCGGTGCTCATGCGCGGGCAGTTGACCAGCGCCGCGGTGATCGACCTCGTCGAGGACGTGATGGCCGACCTCGCCGAGCCGGTCTACGTCGACAACCGTGGCATCGGGGTCAGCGTGAGCGTCGGCATCGTCGTGCAGGACATCAAGGGCCGCACCCCGGAGGGCCTGCACCGCGCCGCCGAGATCACGCTGCATCGGGCCAAGGAGAACGGCCGCGCGCAATGGATGCTGTTCGAAGCCGAGCTGGACAACCGTGACCGGCGCCGCTACAAGATCGGCGCCGTCATCGGCGGGGCACTGGAGAACGGCGAGTTCGAGCTGGAGTACCAGCCGACCGTGAAACTGGACGGCAGCGAGGAGATCGCCGTCGTCAACGCGGTGCTGCGCTGGAACCACCCCGAGCACGGCATGCTGCGGCCCGAGGAGTTCTACCCACTCGCCGACACCACGGGGATGACGCTCAACCTCGGCCGGTGGCTACTCACCCAGTCACTGTCGGACGCTGCCGCATGGCATCACGGCTTTCCCACCGCGCCGGACCTGTGCGTGCGGTTGCCGAACCGGCTCGCCATCGACCCCAACCTGGTGGGCATCATCCGCGACGAGCTGGAACGCACTCAGCTACCACCGCAGAAACTGCGCATCTGCACCGACAGCATCGCGTTGATCGACCCGCGCGGTGAGGTGCTGGAGACCCTCGCCGTTCTCTCGGAGCTGGACGTCAAAATCACCCTCGCCGTGTCCGGCGCGGCGGATCTCGAGCTGATCCACGCCCACAACCTGCCGGTCGGCTTCGTCATCCTGTCCGGCCCGCTGATCGAAGCGCTCGCAGCCGAGGGCGCCGAGGCCGACACCGCACGCAAGAACCTCACCACGCTGCTGGAGCGAGCCCGACAACTCGGCGTGAAGCGGATCGGCGCGGAAGGCGTGCACACCCCGGAGCACGCGCGCCGCCTGCGGGAGCTCGGGATCGTCGCCGGGCGGGGCGAGCTCTACGGCGGTGCGGCCAGCGGAGCGGAGATCGCCGCGCTCATCGCGCAACGCAACTGACCCCTCGCGCGTACGATCACGGCCATGAAGCAGGGAGACCACGCACCGGAGTTCACGCTGCCCGACGACAACGCCAAGCCGCGCAGCCTGGCGGAGTTCCTCGAGACCGGCCCCGTGGTGCTGTTCTTCTACCCGGCCGCGATGACGCCCGGCTGCACTGCGGAGAGCTGCCAGTTCCGCGACCTCGCAGCGGAGTTCCGCGATGCCGGCGCTCACCGGGTCGGCATCAGCCCCGACCCGGTCGACAAGCAGCGGCAGTTCTCCACCACGAACGGCTTCGACTTTCCCTTGCTCTCCGATGCCGACGGCGCGGTGGCGACCCAGTTCGGTGTACGCCGCAGGTTCGGTCCCCTGCTCACCAAGCGGCACACGTTCGTCATCGACACCGACCGCACGGTGCTCGCCGTGATCAAGAGCGAGCTACGGATGTCCGTGCACGCCGACCAGGCCCTAGAGGTGCTCCGCACCCGCACCAGCTGAAGCGCGCAACCAGGTAAACCCCTCACGAGCGGCGAAGCCGCTTGCGACCACGCACCCAGCCCACACCGCTACCCGCACCGCCAAGCAAACCAACCACAAGACCCTCTAATTGACGATGACGCTGTCGGGGATGGGGGTGTCGTTGCGGAGGGCGTCGAAGAGCTGCTGCGACTTCTCCTCGTCCCACTGCTCTGCGGAGGCCGACGTGATGGGCATCGTGGTGGTCACCACGCCACCGTCGGAGATGCCGCGCATGGCCCACGCGAGCCCGACCAGGTTGTGCAGGTGGTCGTTGGTGTCGATGGTCAGCGCGTCGGGAGCGTCTGCCAGCAGCGGGAACACGGCGAACGGGTTCAGCAGCGTCGACGGGCTCGCCATCTGGCTGACCATGGCGCCGATGAACTTCCGCTGGTTGGCGATGCGGTCGAGGTCCGAACGGGGCGTGGCTGAGCTGTAGCGCATGCGCACGAACCCGAGTGCCTGCGCGCCGTCGAGTGTTTGCGTGCCCGCGGGGATGACGATGCCGGTTTTGGTGTCGCGCATCTCCTCGGGGATGTCCATCTCCACGCCGCCCATGGCGTCGACGACGTTGGCGAACCCACCGAAGCCGATCTCGGCGTAATGGTCGATTCGCAGTCCGGTGGCCTGTTCGACGGTCTGCGCGAGCAGCGGCGCGCCACCGAACGCGAAGGCGGCATTGATCTTGCTGACGCCATGCCCGGGGATCTCGACCCTGGAGTCACGAGGCAGGCTGAGCAGTGTGGGCGCCGTGTCGTTGTCCGGGATGTGGGCGATCATGATCGTGTCGGTGCGCTGCCCACCCGCGTCACCGGTGTTCAGCTGCGCCTGCTGTTCGGCGTCCAGCCCCGCCCGCGAGTCGGAGCCCACAATGAGCCAGTTGGTGCCGGACGCCGCCGCGGGCCTGCCCTCGTAGTCGGGCAGCGCGTCAATGCGGTTGATCGAGTTCTCGAGGTAGAGCCACACCCCACCGAGCGCCAGGACGAACACCAGCAACAGCACCATCAGCACCCGGCCGAACGTCAGCCTCCTGCGCTTACGCGGGCGCTCGGGCGGCAGCTGCTCGTCCCCGGGCGGCGCGAACGACGGCTGGGGCGCCACGCGGGTGGGCTGCTGGGGCGGGCGGTTCCGCGGTGGCGGTGCCTGCCCGGCACGCTCGCTGCCTGGCACGGGCATCATCTGGGCGCTCTGGTGCTGCCGTGGTCCACGTGGCGGCCGGCGGTGAGGAGGCTGCTGTCCGCCGTAGTGCCCGCCATACGTCATCGCCGTCTCCTGATCGGTGCGTCGTGGCCTGCGTGCGGCATTACTTAACCGCACCCGTCCATCCCATGGACGCGCAGTCCCCCGAACAGGTTGTGCGCGCCACGCTCCGCCGCCGGAAGAAAGACACCGGACGCTCAGCTATCCGGAAAACAGCTGCCAGCCGGTCACACCGGTATCCGCAGCCGCTCCCCGGTGGGCTTGGCCCATGCCCCGGCCAGCATCGGATCGGCGGGAGCGAGGCCGAGCAGGTCCGTCATGAACGCCGCGACCAGCCGGTTCCACACCCCCGGCCTGCGCAGCATCGCGTGTCCCTCACCGGCCAGCTCGAACCGCGCCAGCCGGGCCGCCGCCGAGTCGGCCCGCCCGGCGAAGTCGTAGGAGCTTCCGGGGCTGGTGATCTGGTCCCGCGTGCCGTGCACGATCACGACGGCGCGGCCGCCGACCGCGTCGACCGGCTCACCGGGCGGTGTCCATGGCGCCAGCGCGCACACACCGGTCACGGCGGGGTCATCGGCGACCCGCAGGGCCACCCTGCCGCCCATCGAGTGGCCGACCAGCAGCACGGGCAGGCCGGGGCGTTCGGCCCGGATGCGGTCGAGCGCCCACCGCGCGTCGACGACCGGGTCGAGCACCGGCTCGTTCCAGCCCCGCACCCGGTTGCGCAGCAGCCGCACCTCGAGCCCATGGCGGGCGCCTGCCGCGCGCAGCACTTGGCCGAAGGGAACCATCCGCAGGTACGCCAGCCGCCACGGCTGCACTGTTCCGGCACCGTGCTCCGCACCCCCATGCAACACAAGGGCGACCGCGCGAGCGGGAACCGCAGGCCGCTGGACACTCAGCACCGGCTCATCCGCCGTCAACCATGACCTCCTCATGCCGCGGTAGGCGTCTCTTCCCGGAACTGCGTCCGGTAGAGCTCGGCGTAGCGGCCATCAGCGGCGAGCAGCTGCTCGTGGGTTCCGTGCTCGACGATGCGTCCAGCCTCCACCACGAGGATGCGGTCGGCGGCCCGGATGGTCGACAGCCGGTGTGCGATGACGAGCGCCGTGCGGCCCTCGAGTGCGTCGGCGAGCGCCTCCCCGACCGCCGCCTCGGACTCCGAGTCCAGGTGTGCGGTGGCCTCGTCCAGCACGACCACACGGGGATGCGCGAGCAGCAGCCGCGCGATCGTGAGCCGCTGCCGCTCCCCGCCTGAGAGCCGATAGCCGCGCTCACCGACGATCGTGTCGAGCCCGTCCGGCAGCGAGCGCACCAGCTGGGCCAGCCGTGCGCGCTCCAGCGCCGCCCACAGCTGCGCGTCGGCAGCTCCCGGCCGGGCGTAGGCGAGGTTGGCGCGAATCGTGTCGTGGAACAGGTGCCCGTCCTGCGTCACCACGCCGATGGTGTCCCGCAGCGAGGCGAAGCCGAGGTCGCGGACGTCCACACCGGACAGTCGCACCGCACCCGCATCCACGTCATAGAGGCGGGGCAGCAGCGAGGCGATCGTCGACTTCCCCGCACCCGAGGAGCCGACCAGCGCCACCAGCTGCCCCGGCTCGGCGCGGAAGCTCACCCCGTGCAGGACCACCTCCCCGCCTCGATTGTCCAGTGTGGACACCTCTTCCAGTGAGGCGAGCGAGTACTTGTCCGCCGCCGGGTAGGCGAAACGGACGTTGTCGAACTCCACCGACACAGCACCGGCGGGAACCTCCCGCGGGTTGTTCTTCTCCTTGATCATCGGGTCGAGGTCGAGCACCTCGAACACCCGCTCGAACGACACGAACGCCGTCATGACGTCGACGCGCACGTTCGCCAGCGCGGTCAGCGGTGTGTAGAGCCGCGTCAGCAGCAGCGCGAGCGACACGACCGTGCCGGCTGCGAGCTCGCCGCGCAGGGCCAGCGTGCCACCCAGCCCGTACACCAGCGCCAGCGCGAGCGCCGACACCAGCGTGAGGCTGGTCATGAACCAGCGCGTCAGCATCGCCGTCCGTATACCGATGTCACGCACCCGGCCCGCCCTTGCGCCGAAGTCCGCGGCTTCCACCTGCGGCCTGCCGAAGAGCTTGACGAGCGTGGCGCCCGGAGCGGAGAACCGCTCGGTCATCTGCGTGGTCATCGAGGCGTTCAGCTGGGCGGACTCGCGCTGCAGGTCGGCCATGCGCTTGCCGATCCGCCGCGCAGGCAGCACGAACACCGGCAGCAGCACCAGCGCCAGCAAAGTGACCTGCCAGGACAGCGTCACCATCACAGCCACCGACAGCACGAGCTGGATCACGTTGGTGACCAGCCCGGACAGGGTCGCGGTGAAGGTGCGCTGCGCGCCGATGACGTCGTTGTTGAGCCTGCTGACGAGCGCGCCCGTGCGGGTGCGGGTGAAAAACGCGATGGGCATGCGCTGCACGTGCTCGAACACCGCCCGGCGCAGGTCGAAGATGAGTCCCTCACCGATGCGCGCCGACTGCCAGCGCTCGGCGAGGCCGAGCCCCGCATCGGCGATCGCCAGCGCCGCAATGATGATCGCCAGCCAGACGACTGTGCTGACCGCTCCCCCGTGCACGATCTCGTTGACCACCCGGCCTGCGAGCAGCGGGGTGCTCACCGCCAGCACCGCGGAGACGACCGTGAGCACGAGGAAGACGACGAGCCGGGGCCAGTGCGGCCGCGCGAAACGCGCGACCCGCCGGACTGTGCCGCGGCGCAGGCCCTGTGGCAGGTCCGCCGATCTCATCGCCCCGTTCAGCAGAGACCAGGTGTTGTCCATCCGCCCGCCAACCCTTCCCGAATACCTCGACAATAGTCGAGCTTCTTCACCGATATGTCCTGCACAACACCAGGTGACACGTGATCCTTCCCAACGCGTCAGCTTATTTTGCGCCAGCGGTCCGACGCCTCCCGCGCCATCACCTAACCTGATCACCATGGGGAGAGTTCCGGTTCCAGGGTGGCTGCGCGCGAGCTGGCAGGAACGCCCACTGGGACTGGACATCGTTTTCTACCTGCTGTGCACCGGTTACGCGGTCGCGCTGGCGCTGACGGACAAGCACTACGGATTCCGGGTCTGGGCGACCGTCGCGGTCGCCGGCTACGGCCTCGCACTCGTGCACGCCTGCTGGCTGCGGCTGACGCCCCGCGCGCGGGATGGTTGGTGGCGGTCGCGCTGGATGGGCGTCGGAGCCGTCGGGGTGGTCGCGATGATCGTGCCGTTGACGCTCCTCGTCGCCCGCAGACTGTACGGCGGCGACTGGGTGGAGACGCCGGGGGCGTGGAGTGCGCAGCCCGAGGTCTGGGTGATCGAACGCTCGGCGAGCCTGCTGCTGTCGACCGGGACCCCCTATGTCGACGTCGACGCGCTCGGCCGCGCTCCCGTCGTCAACGACTACACGCCCTACGGTCCCGTGATGGCGCTGTTCGGTCTGCCGCGCGCACTGGTCGGCGGCACACCTGTGGTGGACGCGCTGACCGATGCGCGGTTGTACTTCGCGCTCACCGCGGTGCTCTGCGTGTGGGGTGCACTCCGGCTACTGGGCAGGCCCGCGGTCCCCGTTCGCGCGGCACAGCTCGTCGCGATCTTCCCGCTCACCGCGCTGACCTGGGCCACGGCGGGACCCGATCTGGCGATTGCCGGCCTGC
Organism: Saccharomonospora sp. NPDC046836; assembly: GCF_040645195.1. NCBI lineage: Bacteria > Bacillati > Actinomycetota > Actinomycetes > Pseudonocardiales > Pseudonocardiaceae > Saccharomonospora > Saccharomonospora sp. NPDC046836. The sequence continues at coordinate 198,786 of NZ_JBEYXW010000006.1, read as the reverse complement.
TCGTGCTGGGTGCAACGCTCGCCGCGATCGACCGCCCACTGGCCGCTGCCGGCGTGGTCGCGTTGGTCACCAGCGCGAAGCTGATCGTGCTGCCCGCCGTCGTGGTACTCGGGGCGCTGGTGCTGGCCCGGCTCGGCCGCGGCGCACTCGCCCGGTTCACGCTGGTGTTCCTCGGCGTGTGCGCGGCAGTGAACGTGCCTGTGTACCTGGTAAACCCCCAGGCGTTCGTCGAGCACGTGATCCGGTTCCCAGCCGGGCTCGGGGCCGTGACCTCACCGGCCGCGAGCCCGCTACCGGGCCACCTGATCGCCAGCACCGGCACTGTCGGCAAGGCGATTGCCTTTGGTCTGCTCGGCACCGCGGCGCTGGCGATCTTCGTGTGGATCGTGCGGCGGCCGCCCACGACCGGCGCGCAGGCATTCCTGCGCATCGCGGTCGGCCTCGGCACCTTCACAATGCTCACGCCGGCCACACGCTTCGGTTATCTGGTGTACCCGGTTGTCCTGCTCGGGGCGATGCTGTGCCTCCCGGATCGCGATGCGACTCCCCTTGCTACCGCGAAACGCGGCCCCGCCACCGAGCCTGGGACTGCCCCTCTTACTTCTTCTTGACGCGCGTCGCGCCGCCGCGACCGCGGAGCTGCACGCCGGATTCCGAGAGCACCCGGTGCACGAAACCGTATGAACGTCCGGTCGACTCCGCCAGCGAGCGAATGCTCGCCCCCTTCTCGTATTTCTTCTTCAGATCGGCGGCTAACTTGTCGCGCGTGTTTCCGGTGATGCGCGCGCCCTTCTTCAGGTCTGCCACGTCCATCCACCTTCCGCCCGTATGGTGTTTTCGGGCCACATTTGACCCCTGCCGCCGCAATGATCGAACACCAAGCGGCCGAATGCCAGACGACGGGCCAAAAACCTGCGAAACCCATCACGATATTGGGCCGACTCGGTGTTTACCGAACATCAACTAACGATGTAGGTGGGTATTTGGTAGCGGCCCAACTTACGCGAGTTGGACAAGCTCCAGATAATCGGACGACCAGTGGTCTTCGGTACCATCCGGCAGCAAGATCACACGTTCGGGCTCCAACGCCTCGACCGCACCGGGGTCGTGTGTCACCAGGACGACCGCGCCGGTGTAGCTGCGCAACGCATCCAGCACCTGGGCCCGGCTCGCGGGATCGAGGTTGTTCGTGGGCTCGTCGAGCAGCAGCACGTTGGCGGCGCTCGACACCAGCCCGGCCAGCGCCAGCCGGGTCTTCTCGCCGCCGGACAGGGTGCCCGCAAGCTGGTCGAGCTGCTCGCCGGAGAACAGGAACGACCCCAGCAGGTTGCGCAGCTCCTGCGCCCCGGTGTCCGGTGCGAGGTGGCGGATGTTCTCCCAGACGCTGGCTTCGTGGTCGAGCGTCTCGTGCTCCTGCGCGTAGTAACCGAGGCGCAGGCCGTGCCCGGGCACCATGCCACCGGTGTCGGGGGTCTCCATGCCGCCGAGCAGGCGCAGCAGCGTCGTCTTGCCGGCACCGTTGAGCCCGAGGACGACCACCTTGGAGCCGCGGTCGATGGCGAGGTCCACCCCGGTGAAGATCTCCAGCGAGCCGTAGGACTTGGACAGGCCGTCCGCCGTGAGCGGGGTGCGGCCACACGGGGCGGGCGCGGGGAACGTGATCCGTGCGACCTTGTCGGCCTGACGCTGGTCGTCAAGTCCGGCCAGCATCTGTTCGGCGCGGCGCGCCATGTTCTTCGCGGCGACCGCCTTCGTGGCCTTCGCGCCGAGTTTGGCCGCCTGCTGCTGCAGTGCGGCCGCCTTCTTCTCGGCATTGGCTCGTTCCCGGCGGCGGCGCTTCTCGTCGGTGGCGCGCGCCTCCAGGTACCGCTTCCAGTTCATGTTGTACGCGTCGAGCTCGCCACGGGTCGCGTCGAGGAACCACACCTTGTTGACGACCTCACCGAGCAGGTCGACGTCGTGGCTGATCACCACGAGACCGCCGTTGTGCGCCTTGAGGAACCCGCGCAGCCAGTTGATCGAGTCGGCGTCGAGGTGGTTGGTCGGTTCGTCGAGCAACAGGATGGTGCCGGACCCACCGCCCGCACCGGCTTCCGAGGCGGCGAAGAGGATGCGCGCGAGCTCCACCCGGCGCCGCTGGCCACCGGAGAGGGTGCGCAGCGGCTGGCCGAGTACGCGCTCCTCCAGCCCGAGGTTGGCGCAGATCCGCGCGGCCTCGCTCTCCGCGGCGTAGCCACCCAGCGCGGCGAAGCGCTCCTCGAGCCTGCCGTAACGGCGGACCGCCCTGTCGCGCTCGGCGTCGTCCACCAGTTCGGACATGGCGGTCTGCGCCTTCTCCATGTCCCTGACGAGCGCGTCGAGCCCGCGCGCGGACAGCACACGGTCCTTCGCCGCCACCGAAAGGTCACCCTCGCGCGGGTCCTGCGGGAGATACCCGATCTCGGAACCGTGCTGCAGCTGGCCCGCGTACGGCTCGCCCTCCCCGGCGAGGACCTTCAGCGTGGTGGTCTTGCCCGCGCCGTTACGGCCGACGAGGCCGATCCGGTCACCCGGCTGGATGCGCAGCGTGGTGCCGGCGAGCAGGACGCGCGAACCCGCGCGTAGTTCAAGGCCGGTGGCCGTGATCAAAGCAGTCTCCGTGGCGTCGAAGCGGAACTGGGCAGCATGGATCTCCCACGCGGGGCGGGGCTGCTACTCCAGGCGAACGACCACGACACCCAGTGTACGGACTGCGTTATTGCTCGCGGTCGCGCACCACGATCTCCACCGCACGCGCCCGCTCGGCGGCCTCGTCGAGTACCGACCGGCGGGGCTCGGCGATGTCGAGCACCCGCGGCGTGGCCAGCGCGAACAACGGCGCCAGCCGGGTGTCGGCACCGAGGTCGTCGAGCGCACGACGGTCACCGCCGAGCACCACACCGTCCAGTTCGGACAGCCTGGGCAGGAGTACCTCGGCAGCGTCGTCCGCGGCGGCGCGCAACGCCTGCCGTGCCTGGCCCGCACGGCGGCGGGCGAACCGTTGCTGGGACCAGCCACCCGCCGCGCTACGGCCGTGCACGAGGTGCCGGTCGGTGCGCGAGAGCACCACGTTGCCGTGCTCGGCGATTCCGACGCTGTGCCCGCCCAGCCGCACCAGCAGCAGGCCGATCCGGCGCGGCGTGGCGGCGTGCGCGACGAGCGGGCCGACGTCCAGCCCCGCCAGCGCGCCGTCCGCGGCCAGCGGCGGGAACGGCACCGCCACGGTCGCGGTGGCACCGTTGCCTGCCGTCACGACCACCTCGGCCGACGTGTACCGGGTGCCGGTGGCGCCGTCGTTGCGTTCGGCGAAACGCTCGAACCAGCCCGCCAGCCGTTCCGGCTGCACCTCGACGGCACGGCCGCCGCCGCGCACCTGCCTGGCCCGCGTGCTCACAGGACGAACGACTCCGACCAGGGCTGGGTCGCGCGGCCGGAGATCGCGTCGAGCATGCTGCCGGCCTGCCGGTCGGTCAGTGAGGCGACGAAGTCCGTCACCGCACGCCCCCGCGCCAGGACACGCACGGCGTCGGTCCCCCGGACGGGCTCACCGGTCGCGCCGATGAGCAGCCCCGGCGCACCCTGCGCCAGCGCGGTGTACTCGGCACGCGCCAGCTCCACCAGGTCGTGCAACCGCCGTGGCAGGCGGTGGGCCTCGTCGCGGTCGGTCAGCCACGCGTCGAGCGCGTCCACGAGGTTGGTGAGCATGCTCGCCTGCCCGCGCTGGTGCAGCGCCAGATCGGGTCGTTGCAACACGAACCGCCGGTGGACGAACTTGAGCACCTGCACCTCATGCCACTGCGCCGGCTGCAGTGTCACGTGCCCGGTGCGGGTGGACGGCGCGGGAGTCACCAGGACGCCGTCCACCAGCCGCGTGGTCCACCGTGCCGAGAACCGCGCCATGGCCTGCTCTGCCTCGATCGACCCGTCGAACGGGATGGCCAGTAGCTCGTCCACCAGCTCTGCGCGTACCCGCGCGACCGCCTGGGCGAACGCCTCGTCGTCGACCACCCAGCTGTCCTTGGCGTGCATTCGCCTGCGCAGCCACTCCAGCGCGCGCCCGGGATTGCGGTGGTCGTCGCGCAGCGCGGCCGTGGGCAGCGCTGCGAGCTCGCCGAGGCGCGCCACCCACTGGCCGAGCTCCGTCGCCACGGCGGCATGCTGCAGCACGCCGATCCGGTGAAAGTCCTGAATGTCGTGGATGGCGTAGGCGATGTCGTCGGCGAGGTCCATCACGGAGGCCTCGACCGTCTGCTGCCAGCTCTCGATCCGCCCGGCGAACGGTGCCCTGGACTGTTCGAAATCGTCCAGATCGGTGGAGTAGACGGAGAACTTCACCGAGCCGGTCCCCGGCGCCTCGTCCGGCTCGGCGGCGCCACGCGGGGGCACCCGCATGCCGGAGGGGTGCGGATCGGGGTAGTGCAGCCGCGCCCACGGGTATTTCAGCACCGCCGCGCGGGCCGCCGCCGTGAGGTTGAGCCCCTGCGGGGTGGGGCCGCCGACCTCGGTCGTGGTGATGATGCGGAACGTCTGCGCGTTGCCCTCGAAACCATCGGGCAGGCCGTACCGGTGCCGTGCGATGCGGTCGAGAACCTGCTCGCCGAGGTGCCCGAACGGTGGGTGGCCCAGATCGTGGCCGAGTGCGGCCGCCTCGGCGACATCCGGATCGCAGCCGCCGAGCTTGGCGACGAGCTCGCGGGAGTCCTCGCTCGTGGTGACCCGCTCCGCGATGGCCCTGGCGACCTGGGCCACCTTGAGGCTGTGGGTGAGCCGGTTGTGCAGCAGGCCCGAACCGCCCGCGCTGACGACCTGTGTGACGCCGCCCAGCCGGGCGAAGAACGGCGACGCCGCGATGCGGTCCCGATCGAGCCGGAACGGGCTGCCGATGAGATCGGCGAACCCACCCGACTCGGCCGCCTCGTCACGGCGCCGTGCTCGCGGATCCGGCTCAGCTCGCATGCGCATAACCGTACGTGACGTCGACTCGTGAGGTGTCCACACCGCGAACCCGGCACCGCCGTGCTGGGATCGGGGCATGGTGGACGTCGCGGTACTCGGCGGCGGGCCAGCCGGACGGGCGATGGCCGCCGCGTGCGTGCGAGAAGGGCTGGCCACCGCGCTCGTCGATCCGGCACCGGAGCGCCGATGGCGGCAGACCTACGCCCTCTGGCGGGATGAGCTGCCCGCGCTGCCGGCCGGTGCGATCGCCGCCGCACCCGCGACGGTGCTGGCGGGCGGCAGGGCACTGGACCGGGAGTATCTCGTGCTCGACAACGCCGGGCTGCGGCGCTGGCTGGCCGACGACCGGGTCGAAGTGCGCAGCGGCACGGCCGTCGACATCGCCCACGGCCCGCACGGCAGCCTCATCCGGCTCGCCGACGACAGCCGGATCGCCGCCCACGTTGTGGTCGACGCGCGCGGCACACCACCCGGCCACGGCGCCGCACAGACCGCGTTCGGTCTCGTTCTCCCGGCCGGGCAGGCGGCACCGCTCGTCCCCGCGGGCACTGCCGTGTTCATGGACTGGCGCGACGCCCCGGCGGTGGATCCGAGCTTCCTCTACGCCGTGCCCCTCGCCGCGGATCGCGTCCTGGTCGAGGAGACCTCGCTCGCACGCAAACCGGCGCTGCCGCGCTCGATCCTCGCCGCCCGGTTACGGCAACGGCTCGCCGCCGCAGGGATCGCCACAGACGGCCTGCCCGAAGAGCACGTCCACATCCGGCTCGACACGCCGCTGCCCCGGCCGGGTCGCACCGTCCCGTTCGGCGCGAGGGCCGGGCTCGTCCATCCCGCGACGGGGTTCAGCGTGGCAGCGTCACTGGGCCTCGCTCCGCGCGTCGCGACCGCGCTCTCCACCGAGCTGACCCATGGCCCCGGGCGAGCGGCCTCAGCCGCACGACATGTGCTGTGGCCACCCCGCGCAGTCGCGGTGCACACGCTGCGCAGGCAGGCGCTGCGGTCACTGAGCAGCATTCCGGGCTGCGAACAGCCGTACTTCTTCGACCTGTTCTTCGCGATGGCACCCCGGCACCAGCGGGCGTTCACCTCGGGCCGCGAGGACCTCACGGGCCTGCTCGGCGCGATGACGGCGCTTTTCTGTGCCACACCGTGGCGCCTGCGCCCCGCCCTGTTCCGGTGACAACGACTCCTCTGTGGACAGACCAGCCGGACAGAGCGGCACAGTATAGGACGTTATACATGCCGGAAAGCGGCGGATCCGGCAGCGTTACGCTGAACAGACCTGTGCGAATCCGCGTGCAGCGGCCGACCGACCTGGGGTATCCATGATCGCCTCCCTGATCGAGCGCCTCTTCGACCGCAGGGCCACCCCGATGCGGGTGGCCCTGCTCTTCGTCATGGCGGGCGGCTACCTGTTGCTGCTGACCAGCCCCGGCGAACTGCCCGGGCTCAGCGGATGGCTGCTGCTGCTCGCCACCGTCGGCGCGGCGTGGTTCTCTCCCCAATGGCCGCTGGGCAGCGCGCTCACCCAGACCGGGTTACTGGCCGTTGCCGAGTTCGTCGGCGTGGCGAACATCGTGCCGCTGAAAGTACTGGCCAGTTTCGCGGTGTTCGAGCTGGCCATGCGCCGCACGGGCTGGGCGCTGCCCATCGGTGCGGGTGCGCTGGCCGCGGTCTACGCCCTGATCGGTTTCTCCCATGCCGTGCACGATCCGGCCCAGATCGCGTTCCAGACCATCGTGGTGGTGGGCGGCCCGCTGGTGCTCGGCTCCTACATCGCCGGCGCACACGGACGGGCGCGGCAGGCCGAGGAACGCGCGGCGGAGCAGGAACGACTGCGCCGCACCGAGGCTCAGGTCATCCGTGTCGCCGAACGCACAGCGATCGCGCGCGAGCTGCACGATCTCGTGGCTCACCACGTCGCGTCGATCGTGCTGCGCGTCGGCATCGCGCGACACCTGCTGCACGACGGTGACGGGCGCATGCGCGAGGTGCTCGACGACGTCCACGCGACCGGCACCTCCGCGCTGACCGACCTCCGACGGCTCGTTGCTGTGCTCCGTGACCCGGCAGCCGACACGGCCGGAGGCGACCTCGTCGACCCCACCGAGCTGCCCGCGGCCATCTCCGCCGTCGTGACTCGGGGGCGCCAGGTCGGGTTGCGCATCGACGCCACAGTGGACCCGGCCATCGCACGGCTGGACGCGGTCAAGGCGCTCGCGGTGCTGCGGCTGGTCCAGGAAGGACTCGCCAACGTCGCCAAACACGCGGGCGCCACGGCATCCGTGCGCCTGCTGGTGGAGTGCACTGAGGACGGCGTGCGAGTGGAGATCAGCGACGACGGCGCGAGCGGCCGGTCACTGGCGGGTCCCGCCGAACACCCCGGTCATGGGCTGATCGGGATGCGGGAACGCGTCGAGCTACTCGGTGGCACCCTGCACGCGGGCCCCAGCGACGACGGCTGGTCGCTGTCGGCCCGGCTGCCCGCCGCGGAGGTACAACACGCGAGTCCCGCACTCTGACGCGCGAGTCCCCCGCCCGGGCGCGCGACTCGCGTGCTGGAGCGGGGAACTCGCGTGCTGGAGCGGGGAACTCGCGTGCTGGAGCGGGGAACTCGCGTGCTGGAGCGGGGAACTCGCGGGTTGTCAGACGGTGAAGCCGAGGGCGCGCAGCTGCTCGCGGCCGTCCTCGGTGATCTTCTCCGGGCCCCACGGCGGCATCCACACCCAGTTGATGCGGAAGTCCTTCACCAGGCCTGCGCTGCCGGTGAGTACCGACGCGGTCTGGTCCTCGATCACATCCGTCAGCGGGCATGCCGCCGACGTCAGCGTCATGTCCAGCGTCGCCGTGTTGTCCGGCTCGACGCGGATGTCGTAGACCAGCCCGAGGTCGACGACGTTGATGCCGAGCTCGGGATCGACCACGTCACGCATGGCCTCCTCGACGTCCTCGACCTTGGCAACGTCGGTCACATCCGGCTGAGTCTGTTCGGGGAGGTCGGCGGCGGTGCGCCCCTCGCGGTGTGTCTCGGTCATGCTGGTTCCTCCGCGTCCGATGTCCTGGCCAGTGCATCCTTGAACGCCATCCAGCCGAGCAACGCGCACTTGACCCGCGCGGGGTACTTCGCGACGCCGGCGAAGGCGACGCCGTCCTCGAGCACGTCCTCGTCCGGCACGACCTGACCGCGCCCCTGCATCAGCTCCACGAACGCGTCCATCGTCGCCAGCGCCTCGTCGACCGTGTGGCCGGTGACGAGATCGGTCAGCACCGACGTCGAGGCCTGGCTGATCGAGCAGCCCTGCCCCTCGTAGGACACGTCCGCGACCTTGCCGTCGGTGACCTTCAGCCGCAACGTCACCTCGTCGCCACAGGTCGGATTCACCTGGAACGACTCGGCGTCGTACGGCTCCCGCAGACCACGACCGTGCGGGTTCTTGTAGTGGTCCAGGATGATCTCCTGGTACATGCTGTCCAGGTTCACGACTGGCTCACCCCGAAGAACCGCTGCGCCTCCTTGACACCGGCAACGAGAGCATCCACTTCGGACGGTGTGTTGTAGAGGTAGAACGTGGCGCGCACGGTCGCCGGGATGTGGCGTGCCCGGTGCAGCGGCCACGCGCAGTGGTGGCCGACGCGCACCGCGATGCCCAGGCTGTCCAGCACCTGTCCGGCATCGTGCGGGTGCACACCGTCGAGCACGAACGACACCGTGGCACCCCTGTCAGCAGTGTCCTCGGGGCCGACGATGTGCACCCCGGGAATCGCCTTCAGCCCGGCCAGCGCACGCTCGGCGAGCAGGTGCTCGTGGGCGGCGACGCGGTCCATGCCGATCGCGTTGAGGTAGTCGACGGCCGCGCCGAGCCCCACCGCCTGTGAGGTCATCGGCACGCCGGCCTCGAACCGCTGCGGTGGCGGAGCGAACGTCGAGCCCTCCATGCGCACCAGCTCGATCATCGACCCACCGGTGAGGAAGGGCGGCATCGCCTCGAGCAGCTCCCGCCGCCCGTACAGCACACCGATACCGGACGGGCCCAGCATCTTGTGCCCGGAGAACACCGCGAAGTCGACACCCAGCTCGGTGAAGTCGACCGGGAAGTGCGGCACCGACTGGCAGGCGTCGAGCAACACCAGCGCACCGACCTCGTGGGCCTTGCGCACCAGCTGCCGCACCGGGTTGACCGTACCGAGCACATTGGACTGATGCGCGAACGCGACCACCTTCGTGCGTTCGGTGATCAGTTCGTCCATCGTGGACAGATCCAGCCTGCCCGACTCGGTGACACCGAACCAGCGCAACGTCGCCCCGGTGCGCTGGCACAGCTGCTGCCACGGCACCAGGTTCGCGTGGTGCTCCATCTCGGTGACGACGATCTCGTCACCGGGACCCACCACGAAGCGGTCCGCTTCCCTGCCCGCCGTCGCCGCGTTGCTCATCGCGTAGGCCACGAGGTTGATGCCCTCGGTGGCATTCTTCGTGAACACGACCTCGCCCGGCGTCACGCCGACGAACGCCGCGATCTTGGCGCGCGCACCCTCGTAGGCGTCGGTCGCCTCCTCCGCGAGCTGGTGGGCACCACGGTGCACGGCCGCGTTGGCCGTCTCCAGGAACCGCCGCTCGGCGTCGAGCACCTGGGCCGGACGCTGTGAGGTCGCCCCCGAGTCCAGATACACCAGCGGCTTGCCGTCGCGGACGGTGCGGGACAGGATCGGGAAGTCGGCGCGCACAACCGCGACATCCAGAGGCAGCGAGTCCGTTGTGGTCATCGCGCCAGCTCCTTTCGATGTCGTTCCAGCCGCCGGCGTCAGACCGCCGCCGGCTCGGCCTTGTCGGTGTACTTCACGTAGCCCTTGTCCTCCAGCTCGTCGGCGAGTTCCTTACCGCCCGACTCGACGATCCGGCCACCCGCGAAAACGTGCACGAAATCGGGGTGGATGTGCTTGAGGATGCGGGTGTAGTGCGTGATCAGCATGACGCCGACCTCGCCCGAGGCCTTGTACTCGTTGACCGCCTCGGAGACCACCCGCAGCGCGTCGACGTCCAGACCCGAGTCGGTCTCGTCGAGCACCGCGATCTTCGGCTTCAGCAGCGCGAGCTGCAGGATCTCGTGGCGCTTCTTCTCGCCGCCGGAGAAGCCCTCGTTCACGCTGCGCTCGGCGAACTCGGACGAGATGCCGAGCTTGCCCATCTCCTCCTTGACCTCCTTGACCCAGTGCCGCACCTTCGGCGCCTCCCCGCGCACCGCGGTGGCCGCCGAACGCAGGAAGTTCGACATCGAGACGCCGGGCACCTCCACCGGGTACTGCATCGCGAGGAAAACACCAGCACGAGCCCGCTCATCCACGGTCATGTCGAGGACGTTCTCACCGTCCAGCAGCACCTCGCCGGAGGTCACCACGTACTTCGGGTGGCCGGCGATGGCGTAGGACAGAGTCGACTTGCCCGAACCGTTCGGGCCCATGATCGCGTGGGTCTCGCCCGAGCGGATCGTCAGGTTGACGCCGGTGAGGATCTCCTTGTTGCCCTCGTCGGTGACGACGTCGGCACGCAGATCCTTGATCTCCAGTGTGGCCATGCCTCTTCGTTTCTCTCGTCAGTAGCTCAGAAGTTCTCGGATGTGGTGGGTCAGGCGCCGATCGCCAGCAGTTCGTCCTCGATCGCCGCCTCGAGGCGCTCCCGCACCTCCGGGATGTCGATCTTCATGAGGACCTCGTGGAAGAAGCCGCGCACCACCAGCCGGCGCGCCTGCTCTTCCGCGATTCCACGCGACTGCAGGTAGAACAACTGCTCGTCGTCAAACCTTCCCGTCGCACTCGCGTGCCCGGCGCCGGTGATCTCGCCGGTCTCGATCTCCAGGTTCGGCACCGAGTCGGCCCGCGCCCCCTCGGTGAGCACCAGGTTGCGGTTGAGCTCGAAGGTCTCCGTGCCCTCCGCGGCCGCTCGGATCAGCACGTCACCGATCCACACCGTATGGGCGCCCTCACCCTGCAGCGCGCCCTTGTAGCGCACGTTGGACTTGCAGTGCGGCACCGCGTGGTCGACGAAGAGACGGTGCTCCTGGTGCTGACCGGCGTCGGCGAAGTACAGGCCCAGCATCTCGACGTCACCGCCGGGGCCTGCGAAGGTGGCCGTGGGGCTCACCCGCACCACGTCGCCGCCGAGCGTGACGACGATGTGCTTGAGCGTGGCGTCGCGCCCGAGCCGCAGGTGCTGTTCGGACACGTGCACCGCGTCGTCGGCCCAGTCCTGCACGCTCACCACGGTGAGCCGCGCGCCGTCGCCGAGCAGGAACTCGACGTTGTCGGCGTAGGTGCCGGAGCCGACATGGTCCAGCACGATCGCGGCCTCGGCGAACGCCTCGGCCCGCACCTGGACGTGCCCGTAGGCCGCCTTGCCCTCACCCGGCCCGGTCAGCCGGACCACGGTGGGCTTGGACGCCTTCGTCTCGGCGGGCACGGTCACCAGCGTGGCGGTCTCGAAGGAGGAGTACGCCTGTGCGGCGACCCGGTCGCTCGGGACCCCGGCCTGGCCGAGGCGCTCGTCCTCGCGGCCCACGGTCTCGACACTCACCTCGGGTGCGGCGTCAGCGTCGACCTTGACCTCACCGGTCACGACCGCGGAACCGTCATGCAGGCCGCGCAGCCGCTTCATCGGGGTGAAGCGCCAGTTCTCCTCGCGGCCCCCCGGGACCTCGAAGGCCTCGGCGTCGTAACCCGTGAAGCGCTCGCCGCGCGAGGCCGCAGGCACGCGGGCTTCGGCCGCGGCAGCGGTGTTCTCAGCCACCGTCATATCAGCCGACGGCTCCTTCCATCTGCAGCTCGATCAGGCGGTTCAGCTCCAGCGCGTACTCCATCGGCAGCTCGCGCGCGATGGGCTCGACGAACCCGCGCACCACCATGGCCATGGCCTCGTCCTCGGTGAGACCACGCGACATCAGGTAGAACAGCTGGTCCTCGCTGACCTTCGACACCGTGGCCTCGTGCCCCATCGACACGTCGTCGTTGCGAATGTCGACATAGGGGTAGGTGTCCGAGCGCGAGATGGTGTCCACCAGCAGCGCGTCGCACTTCACCGTCGAGCGCGAGTGGTGTGCCCGCTTGGCGACCTTCACCAGACCGCGGTAGGAGGTGCGGCCACCACCGCGCGCCACCGACTTCGACACGATCGTCGAGGAGGTGTGCGGCGCGAGGTGCTCCATCTTGGCACCGGCGTCCTGGTGCTGGCCCTCACCGGCGAAGGCGACCGAGAGCACCTCGCCCTTGGCGTGCTCGCCCATCAGGAACACCGACGGGTACTTCATGGTGACCTTGGAGCCGATGTTGCCGTCGATCCACTCCATCGTCGCGCCCTCTTCGGCCTTGGCGCGCTTGGTGACCAGGTTGTAGACGTTGTTCGACCAGTTCTGGATCGTCGTGTAGCGGCAGCGGCCGCCCTTCTTCACGATGATCTCCACGACGGCCGAGTGCAGCGAGTCGGACTTGTAGATCGGCGCGGTGCAGCCCTCGACGTAGTGCACGTAGGCGCCCTCGTCGACGATGATCAGCGTCCGCTCGAACTGGCCCATGTTCTCGGTGTTGATCCGGAAGTAGGCCTGCAGCGGGATGTCCACGTGCACGCCCGGCGGCACGTAGATGAAGGAACCACCCGACCACACAGCGGTGTTCAGCGCGGAGAACTTGTTGTCACCAGCCGGGATCACCGAGCCGAAGTACTCCTTGAACAGCTCGGGGTGCTCGCGCAGCCCGGTGTCGGTGTCCAGGAAGATGACGCCCTGCTTCTCCAGGTCCTCGCGGATCTGGTGGTACACGACCTCGGACTCGTACTGCGCCGCGACGCCGGCGATGAGGCGCTGCTTCTCCGCCTCCGGGATACCGAGCTTGTCGTAGGTGTTCTTGATGTCGGCTGGCAGCTCGTCCCAGCTGGTGGCCTGCTTTTCCGTGGAGCGGACGAAGTACTTGATGTTGTCGAAGTCGATCCCCGACAGGTCCGCACCCCAGTTGGGCATGGGCTTGCGCTCGAAGAGCCTGAGCGCCTTCAGTCGTGTCTCGCGCATCCACTCCGGTTCGGACTTCTTCCCGGAGATGTCGGTGACGACGTCCTCGTTGAGTCCGCGCCGGGCGCTCTCGCCCGCCGTGTCCGGATCCGCCCAGCCGAATGCGTACTTGCCCAGGGAGTCGATGGTCTCTTCCTGGGTCAGCGGCGTGGTGGGATTGCGCTGCTCAGCAGCGGCAGTCATGCGGTTGTCCCTCCGTTCGGAGTTGGTGCGTCGATACCCGATGTCTGGCCGGGTACGTGCGTGGTGCACACGGTGTCACCGCGTGCGATGGTCGCCAGTCGCTGCACGTGGGTCCCCAGCAGCGCGGCGAACGCCTCGGTCTCGGCTTCGCACAGCTGCGGGAACTCAGCTGCGACGTGCGCGACCGGGCAGTGGTGCTGGCACAGCTGCGCCCCGGTGCCGGCATCCGCCGCGCCGACCTTCCGGGCCGACGCAGCGTAACCCTCCCTGGTCAGGGCCGCGGCCAAGGCCTCAGCCCGCGCGGCGGGACCGCCCGCGCGAGTGACGGCGTCCCGGTACGGCTCGACCAGTGCGGCGACCCGGCGCTCGGCGAAGGCGCGTACCGCGTCCTCACCCGCGTGCTCGGCGAGGAACCGGATGGCGGCCACCGCCAGGTCGTCATAGGCCTGCCCGAACCTGGCCCTGCCCTGCTCGGTGAGCAGGAAAAGCTTGGCGGGCCTGCCACGGCCGCGCGGCCCGCGTCGCGGCGCGTTGCGGATTTCGGCCTCGTTGTCGGCGAGCAGCACGTCCAGATGGCGGCGTACCGCCGTCGGGCTGATGCCGAGCTGCTCGGCGACCGCCACCGCGGTCAGCGGCCCCTGCTCCAGCAGCAGCCGGGCGACCTCATGGCGGGTCCGGCCCTCGGCCGTCACCTGAGCAGGGACACCCACGGTGGCGGATACGGCTCCGCCACGTTCGCCGAAGGTGTCCTGCTTTTTCACAACATAAGTGTGTCGTATTTCCTCGCTCGCGGCAAAGAGGCACGAAAACCGAGTGACCGGACTCACGTCCCGCACCCAGTCGATACCCTTCGCTCGTGGCTTTGGGCAAGGGCGGGACACAGCAGGACACCGAAGGCGCACTCGACGTCACCAGTTCCGCATTGCCGGCACGCTCGCCGGCGCATCCCGGGGAGCCCGAACCACTCAACCCCGAGGAGCGGCGGGCGCTCGACGTCGTCCGGCGTTTCGGCACGATCGGCGCGCTGTTCCTGGCCTTCGGCTCGCTCGGTGCCGGTGCCGCACCGATCCTGAACCCGGTACTCGAGATCCCGGTGCTGCGGCTGTTCGCGCGTATCCCCACGGTCTCGCTGGCCATCGCCTTCGCCGGCATGCTGATGATGGTCATCGCCTGGCTGCTGCTGGGCCGCTTCACCCGGCCCGGCCGGACCAGGCTCGCCAGCAGGGGCCAGCTGCACCGCACACTCGCCCTGTGGATCATGCCGCTGCTGCTGATCCCGCCTCTCTTCTCCCGCGACGTCTACAGCTACCTGGCACAGAGCGAGATCGTCGCGCGCGGCATGGACCCCTACACCATGGGCCCCGCGCAGGCGCTCGGCGTCGCCGATCCGCTCACCGCGGGCGTGGCCAACATCTGGCGCGAGACGCCGGCCCCCTACGGCCCGCTCTTCCTCAGGATCGGCAGCTGGATCACGAGCCTTACGGGCACGGATGTCGCGGGCGGGGTGCTGCTGTTCCGGCTACTGACACTCGTCGGTCTCGGGCTCATCGTGTGGGCGCTGCCGCGGCTGGCCGAGCGCTTCGGCGTGCACCCCAGCACGGCACTGTGGCTCGGGGCGGCCAATCCGCTCGTGCTGTTCCACCTGGTGGCGGGTGTGCACAACGACGCACTCGGCATCGGGCTCATGCTCGCCGGCCTCGAGCTGGGGCTGCGCAGACTGCCCTACCGGGTCGCGGGCGACGCCCCACCACCGCTGGTCAAGGGCGAGCTCGCCTGCATCGTGCTCGGCGCGAGCGTCATCACGCTGGCGGCCACCATCAAGGTGCACGCGATCGTCGCGCTCGGGTTCTTCGGCGTGATGATCGCCAGACGCTGGTACGGCAGGATCACCGACCTGCTGTGGGCAGGCGCGCTGATGCTCGTCATCTGCGCCGCGGTGATGGCCGGCATCACGTTCGGCACCGGACTGGACTTCGGCTGGGCCGGCGCGCTGGACGCACCCGCCCAGCTGTGGAACTGGATCGCCCCGGTCGCCGAGCTGGGTCAACTGGGCGGTGTGCTCGGCATCTCGCTGGGCCTCGGCAACCACACCGCCTCGATCATCGCGATCCTCGCCGTGCTCGGCTATGCGGTGGCCGGGGTGATCACGGTCAAGTTCCTCTTCGACAGCCTGCGCTGGCGGTACCGGCCGATCATCGGGCTCGGCGTCTCGCTCGGCGCGTTCATGATGCTCCACGTCGCCATGCAGCCGTGGTGGCTGCTGTGGGCCGTCATCCCGCTGGCCGCGTCGGCGGGGACGTCCCGCTTCCGGGCCATGGCCACCATCGTCAGTGCGGTGCTGGCCGTGCTCGTTCCCCCGACCGGCAGCCCGTTCGACGGCCGCACCTACATCCAGCACCAGGCCTACCTGGCGGGCGCCGTCGTCGTCATCGGTGCGCTCGTCGTCGTGTGGCGCACGGCTCCCCTGCTGCTGCGCCGGGGTTTCGCCGAGACTCCCGCCGGACCTCGCTAGAGCTTCACGCCGTACCCTTGATTTTTGTGAGTGCAGCCGCCGTCGAGATAACCGGGCTGGTGAAGCGCTTCGGATCGGTGACCGCCGTCGACGGGCTCGACCTGAAGATGCAGCGAGCAACAGTGCTTGCTCTGCTCGGCCCCAACGGTGCGGGCAAGACCACCACCGTCGAGATCTGCGAGGGGTTCCTTCGTCCCGATGCCGGCGCCGTGCGCGTGCTGGGACTCGACCCGGTACATGACGGCGCCGCGCTGCGCCCCCGCATCGGCGTGATGCCGCAGGGCGGCGGCGCCTACCCCGGCGTCCGAGCCGAGGAGATGCTGCGGCTGGTGGCCGCGTGCGCGGCGACGCCGCTCGACCCGGACTGGCTGCTCGACGTGCTGGGCCTGACCTCCGCCAGGCGGATCCCGTTCAAGCGCCTCTCCGGCGGGCAGCAGCAGCGGCTGTCGCTGGCCTGCGCGCTGGTCGGCCGGCCCGAGCTGGTGTTCCTCGACGAGCCGACCGCGGGCATGGACCCGCAGGCCCGGCGGCTGGTGTGGGAGCTGCTGGACGCACTGCGCACCGACGGGGTGAGCGTGCTGCTCACCACACACCTCATGGAGGAGGCCGAGACGCTGGCCGACGAGGTCGTGATCGTCGACGGCGGACACGTGATCGCGCAGGGCTCGCCGAGCGCGCTCACGGCGGAGCACGCCGCGGACGCCCAGCTGCGCTTCCGGGCGCGGCCCCGCCTCGACACCGACCTGCTCACCGCAGCGCTGCCCGAGGGCTACCTGGTGCGGGAGTCCTCCCCCGGCGCCTACCGCGTGGCCGGTCGCGTCGATCCGCAGGTCGTGTCGACGGTCACCGCCTGGTGCGCACAGCAGGGCGTCCTCGCCGAGGAGCTGCACGTCGGCAGGCGGGACCTGGAGGAGGTCTTCCTGGAGCTGACCGGACGGGAGCTGCGCACGTGACAGGGACATCGCCCCGCTTCGCACCGGGCACCTTCATCCCGGCGCCCGGCCCCGGCCGGCTCGGCCGGATGCTGCTGACGCACGCCCGGATCGAGACCAGTCTCACGCTGCGTCACGGCGAGCAGATCCTGATCACCCTGCTCGTCCCACTCGCCCTGCTGCTGGGCCTGAGCCTGCTGGACATCGTTCCCACGGGCGAGCTCGGCACGCTGTCACGCGTGGACTGGGTGACACCGCGGATCCTGGCGCTCGCGGTGATGTCCTCGGCTTTCACCGGGCAGGCCATCGCGCTCGGCTTCGACCGTCGCTACGGCGTGGTCAAGCGGTTGTCGGCCACGGCCCTGCCCCGCTGGCTGCTGGTGGCGGGCAGGCTCGTCGCCGCGCTCGTCGTCGTGGCCCTGCAGGCCGTGGTGCTCGGTGTGGTCGCGGCGCTGCTCGGCTGGTCGCCCTCAGGCAGCGGGATCGCCATTGCCGTCCCGCTCCTCGTGCTCGGCACGCTCTCGTTCGGCGCACTGGGCGTGCTGCTCGGTGGAGCGCTGCGTGCCGAAATGGTTCTCGCGCTGGCGAACATCGTGTGGTTCGTGCTGCTGCTCGCCGGCGGGATCCTGCTGGCGCCGTCCGTGCTCCCTGGCGCGCTCGGCGACGTGGTGGCGCTGCTGCCGTCCGGCGCGCTCGCCGAGGGCCTGCGTGCGGCGCTCGTGGACGGCACGCTGGCCGGCGGGCCGATCGCCACCCTGGCCGTGTGGACCGCCCTCGCCGCCGCCCTAGCCACCAAGACCACCAAGCTCACCTGAGGTCCCCCAAGGCCACCTTGGTTGCGTTGAACGCAACCAAGGGGCCCTTGGGGGCTTTGAACTCAGCCCACCCGTCACCCCCCACCACCCAAACGGTGGCGCTTCGCGCCGCTCTACTCCCACCCGTCTCCCACCACCACCCAAACGGTGGCGCTTCGCGCCGCTCTACTATCTAGTGTCGTGCAGTTGACTTCGCTCGTCGCCCGGCTTCCTTACCCGTCCCGCGCGGTGCAGCAGGCACTGGCGATCGCGGCGATCGTCACGCAGGGTGGCATCGGTGTCACCGGGTCGATCGTGCGGGTCACCGGGTCCGGCCTCGGGTGCCCGACCTGGCCACAGTGCTTCGCGGGCAGCATGTTCCCGGTCGAGCACCCGGAGTATGAGTCGCTCACCCAGTGGATCGAGTTCGGCAACCGCCTGCTGACCGGTGTCGTCGGCATCGTCGCCGCACTGTGCGTACTCGCCGCGTGGCGGATCCAGCTGACCTATCCCGAGCGCAGACGACTGGTCGCGCTCGCCTGGACCATGCCCGGCGGCGTGGTGGCACAGGCGCTGATCGGCGGCGTGACGGTCCTCACCGGGCTGCTGTGGTGGACGGTCGCCATCCACTTCCTGGCCTCCGCCGTGCTCGTGTGGCTGGCCACGCTCCTGCTGCACGCGTTCAACGAGGGCGACGAGCCGCCACGCCGGCAGGTGAGCGAGAGCGGGCGCACGCTGCTGGTGACCCTCGTGGTCGCCATGGGCGGCATCCTCACCGCCGGAACCACCGTCACCGGAGCAGGGCCGCACGGTGGCGACCCCGACACGCCACGGCTGCAGGCGCCGATCGAGTCCCTCACGTTCGTGCACGGCACCTTCCTCGTCGTCTACCTCGTCGTCCTGGCGATGCTCGGCCTGCAATGGCTGCGCACCGGGGCCACGCCACGGCTCTGGCGGCGCTACGCCGCGGTCTGGATCGTCGCGCTCGCCCAGGGCGGCCTCGGCAGCCTGCAGTACGCGCTCGGAGTGCCGGAGGCGCTCGTGTCGTTCCACGTCCTCGGCTCGATGCTCGTCATCATCGCGACCGCCGCACTGTGGTGTGCCGCCCGCGACCGCGGTCCTGTCGTCAGCCTCACCCCCGGCCCCGCCAAGCACGCCGCGGCGGTCAGCCACTGACCCGGCGTCGGCCTGATGTCACACCTTCGTCATCCCGGTGGCGCATGCAGGCCAGCATGCGCGGTTACGCTGTGTCCGACCCGATTTTTGTCCGAATGATCATGTTCGCGCCCAGACCGGGTGCCGCATAGTCACCAAGCCCGTCCCCCGATGCGAGGTCGCACCGAACCATGACCAGTCCCGCAAGCCTGTCCGGAACCAAAACCGAGCCGAAACCACTCATTGGCGAGCACCGGACGACCAGCCAGATGATCGTCCTGAAGGCGTTCCTGCTGATTCCCTTTCTCGCACTGGTCGCGGCCGTTCCCTTCGCCTGGGGTTGGGGGCTGAGCTGGGTCGACCTCGTCCTCGCCGTCGTCTTCTACACGGTCGCGACACTCGGTGTGACGGTCGGCTACCACCGCTACTTCACGCACGGTTCGTTCAAGACCAACCGCGCGCTGCGGGTCGCGCTGGCCATCGCCGGGAGCATGGCGGTGCAGGGCTCGGTGATCTTCTGGGTCGCCAGCCACCGGCGCCACCACGCCTTCGCCGACCGCGAGGGTGACCCGCACTCGCCGTGGCTGTTCGGTACATCCCCGGCCGCGCTCCTTCGCGGCTTCTGGCATGCCCACATGGGCTGGATGTTCAAGCGTGAGGTGACCAACTACGAGCGGTTCGCCCCGGACCTGCTCGCCGACAACGACCTGCGCGTGGTCAACCGGTTCTTCTGGCTGTGGATCACGCTGAGCCTGGCCCTGCCCGCCATTCTCGGCGGCCTGTTCACCTGGTCCCTGTGGGGCGCGGTCACCGCGTTCTTCTGGGCCGGGCTGGTCCGGATCGCGTTCCTGCACCACGTCACCTGGTCGGTGAACTCCATCTGCCACATGATCGGCTCACGCCCGTTCACCAGCCGCGACAAGGCAGCCAACTTCTGGCCGCTGGCGATCCTGTCGATGGGCGAGTCCTGGCACAACTCCCACCACGCCGACCCGACGTGCGCCCGCCACGGCGTGCTGCGCGGGCAGCTCGACGTGTCGGCGCGGCTCATCTGGATCTTCGAAAAGCTCGGCTGGGCACACAACGTCCGCTGGCCGAAGCCGGAACGTCTCGCCGCCAAGCGCATCGCCGCCTAAGCCGGTACCGACACGCGACCCGCCGGTGGCCCTGACGGGCTGCCGGCGGGTCGTTGTGGGTTCAGCGGCGGCTACGCGGGCCTGCCATCCGGCGCCGGTGCCCGGCGCCGATGACGGTCGCGTTGACGGTCTCGGCGTCCCAGGTGGCCGGTTCGAGGTCCTCGACCGCGTCGACCAGCGCAGCGCCGGTCTCCGCGCTGGGTACGACGATGTCGCCTAGCGCACCGTCGGCGCCGACCAGCACAACCCTGGCACCAGCGCGACCGATGCGTTCCACCACTGCCTTCGACGGCTTGCCATGGGCGGCGACGAAGGCACGGGCGGCAGCCAGCTGGCGGCCGGTGGGTGCGGCGGGGGCCTGGACGTTGCTTTCGGTGTCAGCCACGGGGCAAGTCTAGGTGCAGATCACCGAGCGCCGCTCGTGGCCGCGAACTCAGAGGGCGGCGGGTTTCGCGCCGAGGCGCAGCGTCACGCCGGGCAGTTTGCTCAGTGCCCGCCAGCCGTGCGCCGCTGTCACCGCGATCGTCAGCGCGGTGAGCAGGCCGCTGAACACCCCGCGGGAGAGGAGGCCGGCCTCGAGGCTCCAGTGGAGAAAACCGACCGTCATGGCAGCGTCGATCAGCCGCGAGCCGCCCCAGAGCAGGGCGACGTTGATGAAGACCCGCCGCACGGCGTGGTTGGCGAACAGCTCGGCAGGCAGTTGCACGAAGTCGCGGGCGAGCCGGGCTGTGATGGGTTTGCCGATCATCGCGCTGCCGACGAACAGCAGGAACATCAGCACCGAGCCGGCCGCGGGTTGCAGTACGTACACCACCGCGCTCGACGTCACGAGCGCGAGTGCGGCCTTGCCGGCCAGCATGCCCGTGCACAGCAGCAGTGTGCGTGGGAGTTCGAGGCCGAAGGCACGGCGGGCGCCGATCACGAAGACACACCAGCCGATGACCGCGCACATCCCGGCCACGAGTCCGACGAAGTGCAGCAGCAGCATGAGCAGCACGGTCGGCACGACCGCGGTTTCCAGTGCCATCGCGAGCGCGCGGGTCACCGTGGAACGGAGATGGGGGATCTCGATGACGAGATGCCGCTCAGATGACGGCCGATGATGCACGGGCCAGCCTCCGGGGTTGTCCTGCATAATGCTCCGGCGCTCACTTCTGTGGGCACGGATCCGAGCCCCGTGGGTGGGCCCTGGTACTTCTAGTCGCTGTCACCTTACCCCGAACGGGGTAAGGCCCGTGTACTGCTTGTGCGGGAGGTCTCCCGCCTGGATGGTCAGCGAGTGTGCCAGACCGACCGCGCCAAGGATAGGTCGGCGCTGCGGATCGGTTTCCGGCTCAGGTAAAACTGCGCATGAGGACCACAGCACCCGGCACGGGTAACACCGCCACGAAAGAGGAGGATTCGCATGCCCACGGCGATTGAGATCCGCCAGAACGGGGGTCCGGAGGTGCTCCAGGTCGCCGAGGTCGACGTGGGTTCGCCCGGACCGCGACAGGTCCTCGTCGACGTCGCCGCCGCAGGCGTCAACTACATCGACACCTACCAGCGCAGCGGCGCCTATCCAGTCCCGTTGCCGTATGTGCCCGGGTTGGAGGGCGCCGGAACGGTGTCGGCGGTCGGCAGTGACGTCACCGAGGTCGCCGTCGGTGACCGGGTCGCCTGGCAGGGCTCGCCCGGCGGATACGCCCAGCAGGCGCTGGTACCCGCCGACATCGTGGTCCGCGTGCCCGACGGCGTCTCCGACGAGACCGCGGCGGCCACCCTCCTGCAAGGCATCACAGCGCACTACCTGGTGAACTCGACGCATCCGGTGGCCGAAGGCGAGACCGTGCTCGTGCACGCCGCGGCCGGTGGTGTCGGCCTGCTGCTCGTCCAGTTGGCCAAGGCCCGCGGCGGCCGCGTCATCGGCACGGTGTCGACCGCGGAGAAGGAGGAGCTTGCCCGTGCGGCCGGCGCCGATGAGGTCATCCGCTACACCGAGGAGGACTTCGCCGCGGCAGCACGCAGCCTGACCGGCGGCGAAGGGGTCGCGGTCGTCTACGACGGCGTCGGCAAGGCGACCTACGAGGGCAGCCTGACGAGCCTGCGGCGGCGCGGCCTGCTGGCACTGTTCGGCGCCGCCAGCGGCCCCGTTCCGCCCATCGATCCGCAACGACTCAACGTGGGCGGCTCCCTGTTCCTCACCCGGCCGAACAGCTACGACCACGTGACGACCCGTGCGGAACTGGACTGGCGCGCCGGTGAGCTGTTCGACGCCATCGCGAAGGGCACGCTCACCATCCGGATCGGCGGCCGGTACCCGCTGGCCGAGGCTCGCCGGGCACACGAGGACCTGCAGGGACGCCGCACGACCGGCAAGCTGCTCCTGCTCCCTTGAGAGGTCACGCAGATAGGGAACGTTCGGGCGCCCGCTGATCCGAGACCCCCATCTGCGGGACCTCTGACGACAGCGACCCGGTACCCGCCAGAGGTGCGGGTACCGGGTCGGGTCGTGCCGGCTACGCCGTGGTCACCTGCACGGCCTCGGCGACGACCACGAGGCTGTCCCCGGCATGGGGGTTGCCGTCCTGCGGGTTGTAGCCAAGGTCCGGCGGCAGGACCAGGAGCCGGGTGCCGCCCTGCCGGATGCCGGTGAGCCCCTCGCTGAGACCCTCGATCTCCTGCGTCGTGCCGAGCTCGACGGACACCGGCTGGCCCGGTCCGAACGTGCTGTCCGCGACCTGGCCGGTGGACCAGGCGACGACCTCGTAGTTCAGCTCGATGGTGCTGCCCGCAGCTGCCGCGGTGCCGCTGCCCGGCGCGAGGTCGCGGGTCAGGGCGGTCGCGGGAGCCGCGCAGTCGCGCGGGATCTCCACCTGCGGCTGCTCACCGGCCAGGTTCACGGTGACGTCCTCGGCGGTGCACTCGCGAGCCTGCTCACCCTGGTGCGCGGGGCTCGGGGAGGCCGACACCGAGGCAGGCGCCGGTGTGTGGGTGGGCTGCTCGCCCGGCGGCAGGTCGCTCGGCTCCTCGCGGGACGGCGAGCACGCCGCGAGTGCTGTGGCAACGACCGCCACGATCATGATCTTGCCAGCATTGCGCATGCGCAACACCCTAGCTGGGGGCCTGACCGCGGCTTTGCGCACCTGAGAGCGCATCGATCGGGGCTCCGGTGTGGACGATGCCGAGCCGTTGCGTGGCGCGGGTGAGAGCGACGTAGAGATCGTTGAGCCCGCGCGCGGACTGGCCTGCGATCTCGTCCGGCGCCACCACGACGACGGCGTCGAACTCCAGTCCCTTCGCCCGCTCCACGGTGAGTACCGATACGCGGGGGTCGTCGTCCTCGGCCGCCGCGTCGGCGTCCGCGAGTTCAGCCGCGACCGGGCCCTCCAGCCCGGCGGGCACCAGCACCGCGACGGTGCCACCGGCCACCTCGGCGAGCTCGGTGTCCACAATGGAACGGATACAGGTGGTGATTTCGGTGCGCGGCAGTGACTCCTGCCACGGCGCGACACCAGCTTCGCGCACCGATACCGGTGCCCGCAGGTCCGGGTCGATCGTGGCGAGCACCCGCGCCGCGAGGTCCATGATCTCGGCCGGGGTGCGGTAGTTCACGGTCAGCTCGCGCAGCCGCCAGCGATCGGCGACGTAGGGACTGAGCACGTCCCCCCACGACGAGGTGCCCGCCGGCGAGCCGGTCTGCGAGACGTCACCGACGATGGTCATCGACCGGCTCGGGCAACGGCGCATGAGGGTCCGCCAGTCCATCGCGGAGAGTTCCTGCGCCTCGTCCACGATCACGTGCCCGAAAGTCCAGCTGCGGTCCCGGGCCGCCCGCTGCGCCGCCGTCAGCTCGCTCCTGGCCTCCTGGCGCTCGGCCAGCAGTTCGGCGTCGAGGACGTCGCGGACGCGGATCATCTCCTCGTCGATGAGCTCGTCGTCCTGCTCCAGCACGTGCAGCACGCCCTCCGCGTAGGCGCGCTCCTCCCGCTCGCGGCGGGTGCGCCGCGCCCGCGCTTCGGTGTCGTCCTCGCCGAGCAACTCCGCGAGCTCGTCCAGCAGCGGCACGTCCGCGGGCGTCCACAGCGAGCCGGGAAGACGCAGCAGCGCAGCACGCTCCTGCTCCGTGAGGTACTCGCCTGCAGCCGATTCCAGCCGCTCGCGCGTCGTCAGCAGGTCGCTCAGCAGCTCCTGCGGGGTGAGCCTCGGCCACAGCGACTCCAGCGCTGACCGCACGGCCTCGTCGTCGTCGAGCTCCTGCCGGATCGCGGCGTGGTCGTGGGCGTCGAGGAGGTCGCCGTCGTCGTCCTCGTCGTCGTCGAGCGGGATGTCCGGCACGTCGTCGAGCACACTCGACTCCAGCCGCTCGGCGGCTTGCACGGCGAGCGCGTCCAGCAGGCGGTCGGCGAACACCCGGCGGGCCAGGTTGTGCGGCCGCAGCGTGCGGCGAGCCCGCTCCCGCGCCTTCTCGCAGGTCGCCCTGTCCAGCGTGAGCACATCGCCCTCGACATCGATCTCCAGCACGCTCTCGGGCACCGCCTGGCGGTCGCGGACGGCCTCGGCGAGGACGTCGGCCAGCACGGCACGGCCCTTGATCTCGGCGGCCTCGGGGCTGTCGGTACCGGTCGCGGCGAGCCCCGGATACAGCTCACCGACGGTGGCCAGCAGCACGCCGGTCTCCCCCAGCGACGGCAGCACCTGACCGATGTAGCGCAGGAAGGTGCTGTTCGGACCCACGACCAGGACACCACGCGTGTTGAGCTGGTGGCGGTAGGTGTACAGCAGGAACGCGGCGCGGTGCAGCGCCACGGCGGTCTTGCCGGTGCCGGGTCCGCCCTGCACGACCAGCACGCCGCCGGGGTCGGCCCTGATGATCCGGTCCTGCTCGGCCTGGATGGTGGCGACGATGTCGGACATCTCGCCGGTCCGCCTGCGCTCGAGCGCGGCCAGCAGTGCCGCCTCCCCGGCCAGTCCCAGGTGGTCGCTGGTCTCGGCGGAGCCGAGGTCGAGGACCTCGTCGTCGATGCCGACGACCCGTCTGGTGAGCGTGCGGAGGTGACGACGGCGCCGGACGCCGTCGGGCGAGGCGGCCGTTGCCAGGTAGAACGGGCGCGCGGCGGGGGCACGCCAGTCGACCAGCAGTGGCCGGTAGTCGTCGTTGTCGTCGAACAGCCCCAGCCTGCCGATGTAGAGCGGTGAGTCGCCGTCGTGGCCGTCGACGAAGTCCAGCCTGCCGAAGCACAGGCCCTGTTCCACGGCCCCCAGCTGGGCGAGGCGGTCGCTGTTCGCCGCCGTCGCGGCCTCACGCTCCGCCTGCGCCTGCGGCGGCCCGCCACCGGACCGCAGCGCCTCGGTCAGACGCCGCTCGGCGAGGTCACGTTCGTCGTCGAGCCTGCCGTAGAGCAGCGAGACGTAGCGCTGCTCCGCGACGATCTCGGCGTTCTTCTCGGTGCTGTCGGGTTCCCGGTCGGACGGGGACACGGACAAGGGCCAGCCCACTTTCGGATCAAGGGGAATCGATGACCGTGGAACAACGAGCGCCGGCTGCCGAGAATTCCCGCGCTGGAGCGGGGCGGGTCAGAAGGGCAGGCCGAGCACCGGAAGGCCGATCGCGGAGTCGGCGGCCAGCGCGACGAACACGATCATGAGGTAGGTGTTCGACCGGTGGAACAACGCCATCGGCTTGGTCTCGACACCGCGCCGCACGGCGGCGTACAACCGGTGCGCGTAGAACAGGAACCACGCACCGGCCAGCGCGGCGAACGCCGCGTACAGCCAGCTCGTAGCCGGCGCCAGCAGGAGCGTCCAGCCGACCATCACCCAGGAGTAGATGACGATCTGCTTGGTGACGTGCTGCGGCGTCGCCACCACCGGCAGCATCGGGACGCCGGCGCGCTCGTAGTCCTCGCGGTACTTCATCGCCAGCGCCCACGTGTGCGGCGGCGTCCAGAAGAAGATGACACCGAACATCACGAACGCGGGCCACTGCACGGTGTCCTGGACCGCGGCCCAGCCGATGACCACCGGCATGCAGCCCGCGGCCCCGCCCCAGACCACGTTCTGCGGCGTGCGGCGTTTGAGCAGCAGGGTGTAGACGAAGATGTAGAACAGGATCGTGACGATCGCGAGCAGCGCGGACAGCAGGTTCACGGTCAGGTAGAGCACCGCGAACGAGGCCACCCCGAGCGCGAGACCGAACAGCAGCGCGTTGCGCCGGGGCACCGAGTTGCGCACCAGCGGCCGCCGCTTCGTGCGGTTCATCACCTTGTCGATGTCGGCGTCGATCACGCAGTTGAGCGCGTTGGCGCTACCCGCGGCCATGGTGCCGCCCAGCAGGGTGGCCAGCACCAGCCACGGCGACGGGATCTCGCGGCCGGCGAGGAACATCGCCGGGATCGTGGTGACGAGCAGCAGCTCGATGACCCTGGGCTTGGCGAGGGCGGCGTAGGCGCCGATGACGTCGCGGACACCTCGCCGGCCACCGGCGGGCGGGGTGCCGGTGGGATGCACGGCGCTGGTGTTGTCACTGCGCCCGTGCGCAGCGTGCACCAACGACATTTCACTCCCTGGGTCAGACTCGGGGACGTGCGGGGCGGCGAGCATGCCGGGCCGCACACTGACAGATCGTAGTAGGTGGCGTTTCCGGTCGGTGTGGCGGCACCCGGCACCCACTGTTCGGCAACACCTCACGCACGTGTGTGCCGCCGCGGGCCCGCAGCGTACCCACTAGGCTTGCCTTGTCGGCCCCAACATGCCTGGTTACCTCGCCAGATGAGCAGGTGATTGGCTCGGGATCGATTAAGATAAGTGGCGGCCGGAACCACCGGGTGACCACGAAGAGCTGCACGCGAACGACTCAGGAGCCGAGTTCAGTGTCGGAAATCGCCCCTACCGCGGAGAACAACCCACTACTGCGCCGGAACCACCCGGCCGACTGGACCGATCTGGACACCCGCGCGGTGGACACGATCCGCGTACTGGCCGCCGACGCGGTCGAGCACTGCGGCAGCGGCCACCCCGGTACGGCGATGAGCCTCGCGCCCCTCGCCTACTCACTGTTCCAGCGCGTCATGCGGCACGACCCGAGCGACCCGCAGTGGCCAGCGCGCGACCGGTTCGTCCTCTCCGCGGGGCACAGCAGCCTCACGCTCTACATCCAGCTCTTCCTCGCCGGCTACGGCCTGGAGATGGCGGACCTCGAGCAGCTGCGCAGGTGGGGCTCGAAGACCCCCGGCCACCCGGAGTTCCGGCACACGCCGGGCGTCGAGACCACCACGGGGCCACTCGGCCAGGGCCTAGCGAACGCGGTCGGCATGGCGATGGCGGCCCGCCGCGAGCGCGGCCTGCTCGACCCCGACGCCCCGCAGGGCGAGAGCATCTTCGACCACCACGTCTACGTGATCGCCTCCGACGGTGACATCGAGGAGGGCGTCACGTCCGAGGCGTCCTCGCTCGCGGGCAGGCAGGAGCTCGGCAACCTCGTCGTGATCTACGACGACAACAAGATCTCCATCGAGGACGACACCACCATCGCGCTGTCGGAGGACACCGCGAAGCGGTACGAGGCCTATGGCTGGCACGTCCAGGTCGTCGAGGGCGGCGAGGACGTGGTGGCGATCGAGCAGGCCATCGAGGCCGCCAAGGCCGAGACGTCCCGGCCCTCGTTCATCCTGCTGCGCACCGTGATCGGCTACCCGGCGCCGAAGAAGATGAACACCGGCAAGGCACACGGCGCCGCGCTGGGCGCCGACGAGGTCGCCGCCGTCAAGGAGATCCTCGGTTTCGACCCGGAACGCAGCTTCCAGATCGAGGACGAGGTGCTCGCCCACACCCGCGGGGCGCTCGAGCGCGGCACGGCCGCCCGCGCGCAATGGCAGGAGCGTTTCGACGCGTGGGCCGCCGCCAACCCCGAGCGCAAGGAGCTCGCCGACCGGCTGCGCACCAGGGCACTGCCTGCCGGCTGGGCCGAGAAGCTGCCCGGCTGGGAGCCCGACGCGAAGGGCATGGCCACCCGCAAGGCCTCCGGTGAGGTGCTGTCCGCGGTCGCCGACGTGCTGCCCGAACTGTGGGGCGGCTCCGCCGACCTCGCGGAGAGCAACAACACCACGATGAAGGGCGCGGACTCGTTCGGCCCGGCGAGCGCCTCCACCGAGATGTGGCGGGCCAACCCCTACGGCCGCACGCTGCACTTCGGCGTCCGCGAGCACGCCATGGGCTCGATCCTCAACGGCATCGCGCTGCACGGCGGCACCCGGCCCTACGGCGGTACGTTCCTGATCTTCAGCGACTACATGCGGCCCGCCGTGCGGCTCGCGGCGCTGATGCAGGTGCCGGTCATCTACGTGTGGACCCACGACTCGATCGGTCTCGGCGAGGACGGCCCGACGCACCAGCCGATCGAGCAGCTCGCCGCACTGCGCGCCATCCCCGGCCTGAACGTGGTGCGGCCTGCCGACGCCAACGAGACCGCTGCCGCCTGGAAGGCGGTGCTGGAGGACGTCCACGCGCCGTCCGGGCTCGCACTGACCCGGCAGAACGTGCCGATCCTCGAGGGTACGAGCGCCGAGGGCGTCGCCAGGGGCGGCTACGTGCTCGCCGAGGCCTCCAGCGGGTCGCCGGAGGTCGTGCTGATCGCCACCGGTTCCGAGGTCCAGCTGGCCGTCGAGGCCAGGAAGACCCTGGAGGCCGAGGGCGTTGCCACCAGCGTGGTGTCGATGCCGTGCGTCGAGTGGTTCGACCAGCAGGACCAGAGCTATCGCGACGCGGTGATCCCGCCGACCGTCAAGGCCCGTGTCGCGGTCGAGGCGGGTATCGCGCAGCCGTGGTACCGCTTCGTCGGCGACGGCGGTGAGATCGTCTCGATCGAACACTTCGGTGCCTCGGCCGATTTCAAGACCCTGTTCCGCGAGTTCGGCTTCACCGCGGAAGCCGTGGTCGCCGCGGCCCGGCGCTCGCTGGAGAAGAAGAACTCCTGACAAGCTGACCAAAGGGGACGAACGTCATGAGCAACAACGGCAACGACCGGCTCGCCCAGCTCTCGCAGGCCGGCGTGTCGATCTGGCTCGACGACCTGTCGAGGGAGCGGCTCACCTCGGGCAACCTCGCCGAGCTCATTCGCGACAAGCATGTGGTGGGGGTGACCACCAACCCGACGATCTTCGCGGCGGCTCTGTCCAACGGCGCCGTCTATGACGACCAGGTCCGTGAGCTCGCGGCCCGCGGCACCGAGCTGCACGCGGTGGTGCGGGAACTGACCACCACCGACGTCCGCAACGCCGCGGATCTCTTCCGCGACGTCTACACCGCCACCGGCGGTGTAGACGGGCGGGTGTCCATCGAGGTCGACCCTGGGCTCGCCAAGGACACCGCGCAGACCGTCGCCGAGGCGGCGGAGCTGTGGAAGGCGGTGGACCGGCCGAACCTCCTCGTGAAGATCCCGGCCACCGAGGAGGGTCTGCCCGCCATCACCCGCACGCTCGCCGAAGGCATCAGCGTCAACGTCACGCTGATCTTCTCCGTCGAGCGCTACCGCGCCGTCATCGACGCGTTCTTCGCGGGCCTGGAGCAGGCCAAGGCCAACGGCCACGACCTGCGCGGCATCCACTCCGTTGCCTCGTTCTTCGTGTCCCGTGTGGACAGCGAGGTCGACAAGCGGCTGGACGCCATCGGCACCGATGCGGCACTGGCACTGCGCGGCGAGGCGGCCATCGCCAACGCCCGGCTCGCCTACGCCGCCTACGAGGAGCTCTTCGCGACCGACCGGTGGAAGGCGCTGGCTGCCGAGGGCGGCAACCCTCAGCGTCCGCTGTGGGCCTCCACCGGCGTGAAGAACCCCGAGTACTCCGACACGCGCTACGTCGACGAGCTGGTGGTCGCCGGCACGGTGAACACCATGCCGGAGAAGACGATGCTGGCCACGGCCGACCACGCGCGCTTCGAGGGCGACAAGGTCACCGGGACCGGGGCACAGGCACAGGAGGTGTTCGACCAGCTCGCCGCCGTTGGCATCGACATCGCCGACGTCTTCGTGACGCTCGAGAACGAGGGCGTCGAGAAGTTCGACAAGTCCTGGGCCGAGCTGCTGGAGACCGTCACCGGGCAGCTGGCGCAGGCGAAGGGCTGACGCGCTGATGGCCGGCGAACAGACATCAGTCAGCATCGAGGCCGCCGCGCTCGAGGCCGCTGCCGCGCCGCTGCTGGACAAGCTCGTCGCCGACGGTGTGGCGGGCAAACTCGCCGCACAGGACGCGACGATATGGGGCGCCGACGCGGAGCCCGAGGCGTCCATCCGGCTGTCGTGGACCAGCCTGCACAGGTCCTCCCGGCCGCTGATCGGCGAGATCGAGGCGCTACGCACCGAGCTGCGCTCGGAAGGGGTGGACCGGGTGGTCCTCGCCGGGATGGGTGGCTCGTCGCTGGCCCCGGAGGTGATCACCGGCACCGAGGGCGTTGCGCTCACGGTGCTGGACACCACCGATCCCGGCCAGGTGGCCGACGCGCTCGCGGGTGACCTGGAACGGACCGTGCTCGTCGTGTCGTCGAAGTCCGGCACCACGGTCGAGACCGACAGCCACCGCCGGGTCTTCACCGCGGCGTTCGCCGACGCCGGAATCGACGCGGCAAGGCGGATCGTGGTCGTCACCGACCCCGGTTCACCACTGGCCGCACTCGGGCAGGCGGAGGGATACCGGATGGTCTTCCTCGCCGATCCGCACGTCGGCGGGCGCTACTCGGCGCTCACCGCGTTCGGGCTCGTCCCGGCCGGGCTCGCGGGTGCCGACGTCGCGCGACTGCTCGACCAGGCCGCCGGTGTGGCCGACGCGCTCGCGGCCGACTCGGCGGACAACCCGGCGCTGCGGCTGGCCGCCGCGCTCGGCGCAGCGCACGGCGACGGCGCCGAGAAGGTGGTCCTCGCCGACACCGGGTCCGGCATCGCCGGGCTCGGCGACTGGGCCGAGCAGCTGATCGCGGAGTCCACCGGCAAGCGGGGCACCGGCCTGCTTCCGGTCGTCGTGGAGGGCCCGGACGCGACCGGTTTCGCCGACGCCGGGCCGGATGCGACACCGATCGCGATCGGTGCGCCCACGGCGGCGGCGAAGGTCGCTGTCACCGGCCCGCTCGGCGCCCAGTTCCTGCTCTGGGAGTACGCGGTCGCGATCACGGGACGCCTGCTGGCCATCAACCCGTTCGACCAGCCGGACGTGGAGGCCGCGAAGCGGGCAGCCCGCTCGCTGCTGGACGACCCGGCAGCGCTGCGCGGTGGTGCCGAGCCGTCCGCGGTCTTCGGCACCGTCGAGGTATACGCCTCGACGGGCACCTCGGGCGGCTCGCTCAGCGACGTGCTGCGCGAGTTCCTCGGCACCACACCGGAGGGCGGATACCTGGCCGTGCAGGCCTACCTCGACCGGCTCGACGACGCCTCGGCGGCGCTGCTGCGGCCGGAGCTGGCGAAGCGGTCGGGCAGGCAGACGACCTTCGGCTGGGGTCCGCGGTTCCTGCACTCCACCGGGCAGTACCACAAGGGCGGTCATCCGAACGGCGCCTTCCTGCAGATCACCGGCGCGGCCGAGACCGATCTCGCCGTACCGGACCGCCCCTACACACTGGGCACCCTGCAGCTGGCGCAGGCACTCGGTGACGGCCAGGTGCTCGCCGGGCACGGCAGACCCGTGCTGCGGCTGCACCTCACCGACAGGGTCGCCGGCCTGGCCGAACTCATGCGCGCAGTACAGGACATCACTTCATGAAACGTGGCTGGACCAACCCACTGCGCGATCCGCGCGACAAGCGGCTGCCCAGGATCGCGGGCCCGTCGGGCCTGGTGATCTTCGGTGTCACCGGTGACCTCTCACGCAAGAAGCTGATGCCGGCGATCTACGACCTCGCGCACCGCGGGCTGCTCCCGGCGAGCTTCTCGCTCGTCGGCTTCGCCCGGCGGGACTGGGCGGACCAGGACTTCGGCGAGCTCGTGCACGACTCGGTGGCCGAGCACGCCCGCACCCCGTTCCGCGAGTCGGTGTGGAACCGGCTGGCTGAAGGGATCCGGTTCGTTCCGGGCGCCTTCGACGACGACGCGGCGTTCGACCACCTCGCGGAGACCGTGCGTGAGCTGAACACCGAGCGCGGCACCGGCGGCAACACGGCCTTCTACCTCTCGATCCCGCCGTGGGCGTTCCCCGTGGTCACCAAACAGCTCGCGCGGAGCGGGCTGGCGGAGTCCAGCGAGGACGTCTGGCGCCGGGTCGTGATCGAGAAACCGTTCGGGCACGACCTGGCCAGCGCCGTGGAGCTCAACGCGGTCGTCAACGACGTGTTCCCCGAGGAGTCGGTCTTCCGTATCGACCACTACCTCGGCAAGGAGACGGTGCAGAACATCCTGGCGCTGCGCTTCGCCAACCAGCTGTTCGAGCCGATCTGGAACGCCAACTTCGTCGACCACGTGCAGATCACGATGGCGGAGGACATCGGCCTCGGTGGGCGCGCCGGCTACTACGACGGCATCGGCGCCGCGCGGGACGTGATCCAGAACCACCTGCTGCAGCTGCTGGCACTGACCGCGATGGAGGAGCCCGTCTCCTTCGAGCCGAACGCACTGCGTGCGGAGAAGGTCAAGGTGCTGGGGGCGACCACGGCCATCGGCCCGTTCGACGAGACGACGGCACGCGGCCAGTACGCCGGTGGCTGGCAGGGCGGGACGAAGGTCCCCGGCCTGCTGCAGGAGGCGGGCTTCGCGAAGGACTCGACCACCGAGACCTACGCGGCGGTGACGCTGGAGGTCCAGAACCGGCGGTGGGCCGGCGTGCCGTTCTACCTGCGCACCGGCAAGCGGCTGGGGCGGCGGGTCACCGAGGTCGCCGTGGTGTTCAAGCGGGCGCCGCACCTGCCGTTCGACTCCAGCTCCACCGAGGAACTGGGCGAGAACGCGCTGGTGATCCGCGTGCAGCCGGACGAGGGCATCACACTGCGGTTCGGCTCCAAGGTGCCGGGGACGACCATGGAGGTGCGTGACGTCACGATGGACTTCGGCTACGGTCACGCGTTCACCGAGACCTCACCGGAGGCCTACGAGCGGCTGATCCTGGACATGTTGCTGGGCGAGCCGTCGCTGTTCCCGGCGAACGAGGAGGTCGAGCTGTCCTGGCAGATCCTCGACCCGGTGCTGGAGCACTGGGCGAAGGAGGGCGCACCTGAGCCGTACCAGCCCGGCTCATGGGGCCCGCCCTCGGCAGACCACATGCTCGCCCGCTCCGGCAGGCACTGGAGGCGTCCATGATCATCGATCTGCCGTCCACGACAACGTCGCAGCTGAACAAGAAACTCGTCGAGATACGTGAGCGCGGTGGCGTGGTCGCGCTGGGCAGGGTGCTGACCCTGGTCATCGCCGCCGAGGACGACGACCAGCTCGAGGACGCCATCGATGCGGCCAACGAAGCCAGCCGCGAGCACCCGTGCCGGGTGATCGTGGTGGCGAAGGGCGCGCGCAGCGCGGCTCCGCGCATCGACGGCCAGATCCGGGTCGGCGGCGACGCGGGCGCGAGTGAGGTGATCGTGCTGCGGCTGTACGGCGCGCTGGCCAGCCACGGCCAGAGCGCGGTCATCCCGCTGTTGCTTCCGGACGCCCCGATCGTCACGTGGTGGCCGGGCGCGGGGCCGAAAGCGCCCTCGAAGGACCCGCTCGGTCAGCTCGCGCAGCGCCGGATCACCGACTCCGCCGCGGAGAAGAGCCCGATCCGGGCACTGGCCACCCGGGCGAAGGCCTACGTCGACGGCGACACCGACCTGGCCTGGACGCGCCTGACCAACTGGCGGGCGCAGCTGGTGTCGGCGCTCGACCTGCCGCCCTACGAGCGGGTCACCGGGGCCACGGTGACGGGCGAGGGCGATTCGCCGTCCACCGAGCTGCTCGCCGGCTGGCTCGCCGAGTACCTCGATGTGCCGGTCCGGCGGATCAAGACGACGAGTGCACAGGGGATCGTGTCGGTGACGCTGGAACGGCCGTCCGGGTCGATCCAGATCTACCGCCCCGACGGCCGGACCGGGACGCTGACGCAGCCCGGTCAGCCGACGCGCCGGATCGCGCTGCAGCGGCGGGACACTCGCGACTGCCTGGTCGAGGAGCTGCGCAGGCTGGCTCCGGACGAGGTCTACGAGGCGGCACTGCTAGGCCTCGGCAAGCTGTCCGCGGCACGCAAGAAGGCCGAGCCCGCGGCCGGTGCCGCCGCGAACAACGCCAAGGCCGTGGCGAAGGCCAAGGCATGAGCCCCGCGTCCGAGGTCGTCGTCCACGCCAACCCCGAACTGCTCGCCGCGGCATGCGCGGCCCGGCTCGTGACGCGGCTGGTCGACCTGCAGGCAGCGAAAGGATCGGCGTCGCTGGTGCTGACGGGTGGCGGTACCGGCATCGCCATCCTCGAGCAGCTGCGTACGGCTCCGGCCAGGGACGCGATCGACTGGTCCAGGCTGGACATCTACTGGGGCGACGAGCGGTTCGTCCCTGCCGATGACGCCGAACGCAACGAGAGACAGGCCAGGAAGGCGCTGCTCGACCACGTGCCGGTGGATCCGGCGCGGGTCCACGCGATGGCCCCGTCCGACGGCGAGTTCGGCGCTGACCCCGACGCGGCGGCAGCCGCCTACGCCGAGGTGCTCGCCGCGAACGCCCAACCCGAGGACCACGGCAGCGTGCCGACGTTCGACGTCCTGCTACTCGGTCTCGGCGGCGAGGGGCACACGGCGTCGATCTTCCCGGAGTCGCCCGCGGCCTACGAGACGGAACGCTCCGTGGTGGCGGTGCGCAACTGCCCGAAGCCCCCACCGACCCGGATCTCGCTGACGTTCCCGGCAATCCGCAGCGCAGCCGAGGTGTGGCTGGTGACGACCGGCGAGGCCAAGGCCGACGCGGTCGCCCTCGCGCTCTCCGGCGCCGGTGAGGTGCAGCTGCCGGTCGCCGGCGCGCGTGGGCGACGGCGGACGCTCTGGCTCCTCGACAAGGCCGCCGCGGGCAAGCTGGGCACGGTCCCAGCGTTCCCGCACGTGTGACCCGACGCTCCCCGCCGTGGCAGGTGCCCACGGCGGGAAGCGCGCACGGGGAGTAACCACACCGTTAGCATCCGCACACTTTTCCGGCTTTACGCGTCCCTTACGCGCCTGAATGACCTCTCATAGTCGAGTCCACAAGACGAGAGGTCCATGCCATGACCACAGAGGGAATGACCATTCCCGGGGTTGCGGTCGGCGGCTCGGGCGCGCGGCCCGCCGAGGAGATGCGGCCGAGACCGACGGCCGTTCCACGACCAGCGATCGCACTCCGGTCCCACCCGTTCGTGCGCAAACTGGCCGTCGACGCGGCCATCTTCGTCATCGCGGTTCTCGACGTCTGGCTGGTCTTCCCGGAGAAGGCCCAGCCCTACTCGGTCTATCTCTCGGCGGCAAGCTGCGTCGTGCTCCTGGCACGCCGCTGGCTGCCCTTCACCGTGGTCGTGCTGGCCGTGCCCGGTTTCCTCGCCGGCTGGGCACAGGTAGCCGCCATGATCGCACTGGGCTACCTGGCGACCCGCAGGCAAATGCACTGGCAGGTGTGGGTCGGTGCGGGGCTGGTGTGGCTGGCCCGGTTCATGCTCTGGCCGCTGCCCGACTTCGCGGCACGCAGCTGGCGGGAGCACATGCTCGCCGCCATCTACGGCGTCATCGTCGCCGGGATGCCCGTGGCGATCGGGCTGCTGATCGGCGCGCGCAGTGAGCTGTCCGCCCGCCTGGTCGAACTGGCCGCGAGCCGGGACCGGGAACGCAAGCTGTACGCCGAGACGGTCCGCGCCGAGGAGCGGGCGCGGCTGGCCAGGGAGATGCACGACGTGGTGTCCCACGACATCACGCTCATCGCCATGCAGGCTGGTGCACTGTCGGCGGCGAACACCAGCGGCGAGGCCCAGCGCACCGCGCAGACCATCCGCCAGCTGTCCACGCGGACACTGGAGGAGCTACGCGGTCTGGTCGGGGTGCTGCGCTCGGGCGCGGTCGACGGTCAGCCGGATCTGGCCGATCTTCCCGAACTGATCCGCAGTGCGGAGGTGCCGGTGCAACTCGCTGTCGAACGGTTGCCGAACGACCTGCCGACGACGGTCTCCGCCGCCGCGTACCGGACGGTGCAGGAGAGCCTGACCAACGTTCGCAAGCACGCGCCGGGAGCGACCGCGTTCGTGCGGCTGTCGTGGGAGCCGGATCGCCTGACGATCGAGGTGAGCAACGATCGCCCGCAGCAGCCGACCAACGAGTTCCCTTCGGGTGGCTACGGCCTGGCCGGCCTCGCCGAGCGGGCACGGCTCCTCGGCGGCACCTTCGAGACGACCCCCACCAACGACGGCGGCTGGCGGGTGCGGGCCCGGTACCCGGTCACCCCTGAGTGACAACGAAAAACACCGCCAGACGCACGGTGGCCTGAGCGAGCCCGCGTTGCCGCGGGACTGGCGCTCAGACCACCGGCGCAGGCGGTGTCTGCCAGGCTTGCCGTCGCCTGCCCTTCCCTCGCGGGGAGGGTCAGATCTGCCGACGCTGGCGCAGCCGTTCGAGCGCCTCGGCGAGGATGGCCTCCCCATCGGCGTCGCTACGGCGTTCCTTCACATATGCCAGATGAGTCTTGTACGGCTCCGAACGCGGAGCCGCGGGCGGGTTCTGCTCGTCCTGCCCGCCGGGGAGACCGCAGCGTGGGCAGTCCCATTCCTCGGGAACCTCGGCGTCCATTGAGAACGACGGCCGAGATTCGTGCCCGTTGGCACACCAGTAGGAGACCCGGCGACGTGGGGCGGCATCCCCACGCTCCGATTCCCCAGTGGGCCCCGCACCGACTCTCGTGCCTCGAATCGCGTTACCGCCAACCATGCTTCCTCACACCCACCAGAAGTTGACGTACCCCGCCAGGCACGCCGATATCGATCAGATCTTCAGCAACAGACCGAGACCGACGATGGAAATGATCCATACGGCGCCGAGACCGAGCGTAATGCGGTCGAGGTTCTTCTCGGCCACGCTCGACCCGGACAGGCTCGACTGCATACCGCCACCGAACAGGGAGGACAGTCCGCCGCCGCGGCCACGGTGCAGCAACACCGCGACGATCAGCAGCACGCTGGTCGCGATCAACAGGATTTGCAGGAACAGCTTCATGTCATCCTCTGTGTACTGCGGGTGGCGGGGGTACCCAGAGTAGCGGGTACCCACTGAGATCAGGGTAGGGGCCCTCCGGCGGCGAGCGCACACAGTTTCGTGAACTCTTCACCGTCGAGGCTGGCTCCGCCGACGAGCGCACCGTCGACGTTCTCGCACTTGATGAGGTCGGCGATGTTGCCCGACTTGACCGATCCGCCGTAAAGAACGCGGACCTGTGCGGCGAGGTCGGCTCCGTACTTCTCGGCGAGCGCCGAACGCAGGGCCGCGCACACCTCTTCCGCGTCCGACGGCGTCGCGACCCGGCCGGTGCCGATCGCCCACACCGGCTCGTAGGCGATCACCGTGTTCTGCACCTGCTCGGCCTTGAGGCCCTTCAGGCCGGCGATGAGCTGGCTGGTGGTGTGTTCGATGTGCCCTTCGGCCTCGCGGACCTCCAGCTGCTCGCCGACACACAGGATCGGCGTGAGTCCGTGCTTGACGGCAGCACGGACCTTCTTGTTCACCACCTCGTCGGTCTCGCCGTGGTACTCCCGGCGCTCCGAGTGGCCGATGACGACGTAGGTGCAGCCGAGCTTGGCGAGCATCGGCCCGGACACGTCGCCGGTGTAGGCACCGGAGTCGTGCGGCGACAGGTCCTGCGCACCGTAGGTGAGCAGGAGCTTGTCGCCGTCGACGAGGGTCTGCACGCTGCGGATGTCGGTGAACGGCGGGATCACCGTCACGTCCACCTTCGCGTAGTACTTCTCGGGCAGTGAGAAGGCGATCTTCTGCACCAGCGCGATGGCCTCGAGGTGGTTGAGGTTCATCTTCCAGTTGCCCGCGATCAGCGGTTTGCGCGCCACCATCAGGTCCCCTCGCTCAGGACTGCCACGCCGGGCAGTTCCTTGCCTTCCAGGTACTCCAGCGACGCCCCGCCGCCGGTCGAGATGTGCGAGAAGCCGTCCTCGGGCAGGCCCAGCAGACGCACGGCGGCGGCCGAATCGCCCCCACCGACGACGCTGAAGGCGTCTCCATCGGCGATCGCCTGCGCCACTCCCCTGGTGCCCTCGGCGAACGGGGCCAGCTCGAACACGCCCATCGGCCCGTTCCAGAAGATCGTCTTGGCGGTGCCGATGGCGGCCGCGAACTCGGCGACCGTGTCCGGCCCGATGTCCAGGCCCATCCAGCCGTCCTCGATCGCGGTGGCAGCGACCGTGCGGGTGTTCGCCTCCGCCGAGAAGGCGTCCGCGGCGACGACGTCGACGGGCAGCACCAGCTTGTCGCCCGCCTCCGCGAGGAGCCGCTTGCACGTGTCGACCATGTCGGCTTCGAGCAGCGAGCTGCCGACGCCGTGGCCCTGCGCGGCGAGGAAGGTGAAGCACATCCCGCCGCCGACCAGGAGCCGGTCGACCTTCGGCAGCAGCGCCTCGATGACGGCGAGCTTGTCCGAGACCTTCGAACCGCCGAGCACCACGGCATAGGGCCGCTGCGGATCGCTGGTCAGCTTGGTGAGCACCTCGAGTTCGGCGAGCACCAGGCCACCCGCGTAGGCGGGCAGCGTGCGGGCCACGTCGTAGACGGAGGCCTGCTTGCGGTGCACGACACCGAAACCGTCGGAGACGAACGCCGCGCCGGGACCGACCAGTGAGGCGAGCTCACGAGCCAGCTCGGCGCGCTCCGCCTCCGACTTGCTCGTCTCACGCGGGTCGAAGCGCACGTTCTCCAGCAACGCGACCCGGCCGTCGGCGAGCGCGCCGGTGACGGCCCTGGCCTGCTCGCCAACGACGTCACCGGCCAGCGCCACCTCGGTTCCCCCGCTGAGTAGCTCACCGAGGCGGATGGCCACCGGGCGCAACGAGAACTTCGGGTCCGGGCTGCCCTTGGGACGGCCGAGGTGCGCCATGACGACCACCTTCGCGCCGGCGTCGGCCAGCCGCTGGATGGTGGGCAGCGCGGCACGCACCCGGCCGTCGTCAGTGATCGTGTCGCCGTCGAGCGGCACGTTCAGATCCGACCGCACGAGCACGTACCGGCCCGAGACGCCCTCTCCCCCGCCGGCTACGCCCTCATTGGCGGGGGTGCCCCCATTGAGCAGGTCGTCGAGTGTCTTGACCGCCATCGGTCAGGCGAGCTTGGAGCCGACGAGCTGCACCAGGTCCGCGAGACGGTTGGAGTAGCCCCACTCGTTGTCGTACCAGCCGACGACCTTCACCTGGTTGCCGATGACCTTGGTCAGCGGGGCGTCGTAGATGCAGGACGCCGGGTCGGTGACGATGTCGGAGGAGACGATCGGCTCCTCGCTGTAGCGCAGGATGCCCTGCAGCGGGCCCTCCGCCGCGGCCTTGTACGCGGCGTTGATGTCCTCGAGCGAGGCGCTCTTCGACAGCGTGACCGTCAGGTCCGTGGCCGAGCCGGTCGGCACCGGCACACGCAGCGCGTAGCCGTCGAGCTTGCCGTTGAGCTCCGGCAGCACCAGGCCGATCGCCTTGGCCGCACCGGTGGAGGTCGGGACGATGTTCAGCGCGGCGGCGCGGGCACGGCGCAGGTCCCCGTGCGGGGCGTCCTGCAGGTTCTGGTCCTGGGTGTACGCGTGGATGGTGGTCATCAGGCCCTGCTCGATGCCGAAGCTCTCGTGCAGCACCTTCGCGAGCGGACCGAGGCAGTTGGTGGTGCAGGAGGCGTTCGAGATGATCGTCTGCGAGCCGTCGTAGGCCTGGTCGTTGACGCCCAGCACCATGGTGAGGTCCTCACCCTTCGCGGGGGCCGAGATGATGACCTTCTTCGCGCCGCCGGCGATGTGCGCCTTGGCCGCGTCGGCGTTGGTGAAGAAGCCGGTGGACTCCACGACGACGTCCACGCCGAGTTCGCCCCACGGCAGGTTGGCCGGGTCACGCTCGGCCAGCGCCTTGATGGTCTTGCCGCCGACGACGATCCCCTCGTCGCTGGTGGTGACCTCCTCCGGGTAACGGCCCAGGATGCTGTCGTACTTGAGGAGGTGCGCCATCGTCGCGACGTCACCGAGGTCGTTGAAGGCGACGATCTCGATGTCGTGGCCGCTGGCCTGCACGGCACGGAAGAAGTTGCGGCCGATGCGGCCGAAGCCGTTGACGCCTACGCGAACCGTCACTGCTCTTCTCTCCTCGAGGTTCGACCCGGTCGCCGCCGGGCTACACATCTTCGGGTTTCACCCGCAACCCTAGCGTGCTGGCCAGGGCGGATCCGCAGCGCCCGCGCGAGACGTCGCCCACCTCGAAGCATTCAGCGAATCGATCAAGAAGACAGCTCCTTCTCGACCGGTGTGCGAAAACGCGGGACCACTGTGACGCCGTCCAGCCAGGCCGTCAGCCTGGCCGCCTCCGCCTCGATCGCGGCCGCTTTCTCGGCGCCGACGTCCTCGAGTAGGCGCACCGCGACGTCGCCGCCGGACCGCTGGCCCCAGCCGCCGACAATGCGCCCGTCGCTCCACACAGTCGGGCCGATGTTGCCCGTACGGTCGAACAGGGCCGCCCGGTGCTCCCCGACGAACCAGGTCCGCTCCGCCCAGCCCATGGCGGTCGGATCGAGCGCGGGCAACAGCGCGACCCAGGGCTCGGGCTCGGGTACCGGCTCGGTGTCGTCCGCCGGCAACAGGCCCGGAATGCCGTCCATGTCCACCTCGACGACCTCCAGCGCGGCGAGCGCCTGCTTGGTCTGGGTCGCCGTCCAGCCCATCCACCAGCGCAGGTCACTCACCTGCGCCGGGCCGTAGGCACGCAGCCAGCGGCGGGCGAGCTCCACCCGCGCGGCGCCGGGGTCCTGCGTGGGCAGGCCTCCTGCCAGCCAGTCCTCGATGGCGCACCAGTCGTACTGGGTGGACAGCCACGTGCCGCGCGGGCGGCCACGCATGATCCGGCCGGCGACCGCGAGCAGGAACAGCACCCGGTTGGTGATGTAGCCACGGGACTCGTACGGCTTGCCCTCCGCCATGACGATCTCCGTGCGCAGCCGGGGCTCGTCGGCGGCGAGCTGCTGCGCGCCGGCGAACCCGCGCGCCCTGAGCGCCCGCAGGGTGCCCTCCTCGACATCGCGCAGCCACTCCGCCAGGTCGGGGATGCCGGTCTGCTCGAGGTGCTGAAGCAGCAGCCTGCGTTGCTTCTTCTCGATGTCCAGTGCGCATCCGGCCTGCACCAGCGGCGCCACGTCGGCGGCCACGACGAACATCGTCCTGCGCATGCCCAGCATGCGCAGGAGGGTCCGCTCGTCGTAGAGCGCGCGCTCGACGGTCGCGACGGCCGGGCGCGTCATCCTGGCGGCCACCGCGAGGTACACGGTGGCCGGATCGGTCGCGTGCAGCGCGAGGAGACTGTCGGCCGCCTCGACCGGGGTGTCGGCGCGCGCCGACGGAGCGAGCCGGTGGCGGCCGGCCAGTCGCGCCCGCCGCTGGTGAACCGTGATCTGCCGGAGCATGCCGTGTTCCTACCATCGCGTACCGACAGCCGCCCGCTGATGCCTACGCTGAGCGCATGGTGACACCGAGCCAGCTGGCCGCGTTCGCGGCACTGACCTTCCTCATGGTTGTGGTACCCGGGCCCAGCGTGCTGTTCACGATCAGCCGCGCGCTGACGGCCGGGCGCCGCGATGCACTGCTGACCGTCGCAGGCAACGCGGTCGGCGTGTACGCCCAGGTGGTCGCGGTGGCGTTCGGGCTGGGCACACTCGTCGAGCGGTCGGCGATCGCGTTCACCGTCATCAAACTGGCCGGCGCGGGCTACCTGGTGTTCCTCGGTGTACAGGCATGGCGACACCGGCGCTCGCTCGCGGAGGTGCTCGGTACTCAGGTGCGCGCGGCGCGCGGCCGCACGCTGCGGGTCCTGCGCGACGGGTTCGTCGTCGGCTTCGCCAACCCGAAGTCGATCGTGTTCCTGGCCGCGGTGCTGCCGCAGTTCGTCAACCACAGTGCAGGATCCGTACCCGTGCAGATCCTGCTGCTGGGCATCCTGTTACCGGCGACCGCGCTACTGTCCGACAGCGTGTGGGCGCTCGTGGCCGGCACCGCGCGCGACTGGTTCGCCCGCTCGCCGCGCAGGCTGGAACTCGTCGGCGGCGCAGGCGGCCTCACCATGATCGGCCTGGGCGCAACGCTGGCCTTCACAGGCCGCAAGGACTAACCACACGCGCGAGTCCCCCGCCCCGGCACGCGAGTCCCCCGCCCCGGCACGCGAGTTGCCCCGCCCGGGGACGCGAGTTGCCCGCCCCGGCGCGCGAGTTGCCCGCTGGGGCGCACGAACTCCCCGCTGGGGCACGCGAGTTGCCCACCCGGGGGCGCGAGTCCCCCACTCCGGTAGGCGAGTTGCCCGCACCGGCGCGCCAGTTCTCGGCTCCAGCGTTGCCCGCACCGGCGCGCCAGTCCCCCGCCCGGAGGCACTAGCTCCGCCCTTCAGCATGCGAGTCACCCACTCCGGCGCGCGAGTCCCCCGCCCCGGTGCGCGAGTCCCCCACTCCAGCACGCGAGTCCCCCGCTCCGATGCGCGAGTTGCCCACTGGGGCACACGAGTTGCCGCTCCGGCACGCGAATTCCGCCTTCACGTGGTCCGTAGAGGTAACGGTGAAACCCGTTTCGTGTGCGGGT
The DNA here is from genome assembly GCF_040645195.1 of Saccharomonospora sp. NPDC046836. Taxonomy (NCBI): domain Bacteria; kingdom Bacillati; phylum Actinomycetota; class Actinomycetes; order Pseudonocardiales; family Pseudonocardiaceae; genus Saccharomonospora; species Saccharomonospora sp. NPDC046836. Next base: position 156,321 of record NZ_JBEYXW010000006.1, on the reverse strand, counting down.
GGGCGATTTCCTGGAAGCGGTTGGGTTTCAAGCACGCCTTCGGCGCGCCGTGTGAAACTGTCGCCCCTCGGGCCGAGTTGGTATCACTGTCCACTAGCAACAGTTCCCCACGGGACGAGTATCGTTGTCCGTCCACTGTGGATGCCCAGATATGGCAATCCGCAGATTCACTCTAATGCTTCTGTAGTGTTCTACCTTCGCCCAGTATAATCGACTTCGTGGGGGATTCCTTTCAATACCAACGACTTCGGTCTCAGATCGAGACTCTGGGTCGACATCGGGCGCGCATTGACGCGCTGCTGCACAAAGCGGTGGATGCTTTGGATGATCATCGGGGACATGCGCCGGATGTGGCAGTGGAGGTGTCGTTGCTGCTGTTTATGAGCGAGCCGCAGGCCCGCCGGCTCGTCGACCTGTCCGCCACCCTGGTACGGCGGCTCCCGAACACGTTGGCGGCCATGGAGGAAGGTCGCCTTGATTCCTACCGGGCGTCGAAGGTCGCCGATGTCACCGTCGCGCTTTCCAACACCCAGGCCCGGGAGGTCGACCAAGTCATAGCGCCCAAGGTGGAAGGCAAGGGACCCCAACAGGTACGGCGAGTAGCGCAGTACTGGGCGACCAAGATCGACCCCGAAGCCGCCGCCCGACGGGCAGAGCACCTCCGCAGCGAACGCAAAATCCAGCTGCTACACGGGGAGGACGGGATGTCCACCCTGTGCGCCGACCTGCCGGTAGCGGTCGCTTCGGCGGCCTATGCCCGGGTCGATCAGCTGGCCCGCGCCCTCCGCACCGCCGACGAACCACGAAACCTGGACCAGCTGCGTGCCGATGTGCTGGCCGACCTGTTACTCGGCAGGACCACCACCCACTCCGGCATGAAAGCCGACATACACGTCTACGTCGATCTCACTACCCTGGCAGGCCTGAACGATGACCCCGCCCAGTTGGCCGGCCATGGTCCGGTTCCCGCTTCGGTGGCACGGGAAATCGCCCACGACGCGAACTCCACCTGGCAGCGGATCGTCACGGACCCCCTCACAGGAACCCCGGTGGATGTGGGGCGGCAACGCTATCGGCCGCCCGCCGTCACCGACGAATTCGTGCGGGTACGGGACCGGGAATGCCGCTTCCCCCACTGCCACCGGCCCGCGCATTTCGGCGACAACGATCACCACCAGGCTTGGCAACACGAAGGGTCAACGAATCCGTCCAATTTGGTCAACTACTGCCGTCGGCACCACCGGCTGAAGAATCGGCCCGGATGGGTCTATCACCTGCACCCCGATACGGGCGCCGTCACGGTCACGACACCGTCCGGCGCCACCTACACCAGTCACCCCGAACCCCTCCACGACCCGCCACCGTTTTAGATCCAGCGTCGGCTACGCCTGCCCCGACTGGGATTTGCTGTACTCGTCGTGCCAGTTCCACCACTCGTATGGCGGGGTCTGCGGATATCCCTCGGGCGAGTCCTCCCACTGCTCCTGCCGCCCGAGCGCGGTGATGTCGAGGTAACTCCAAGTACTCCCCATCACCTCGTCGCCACGGTTGTTGACGAAGTAGGTGCGGAACACGCTCTCGCCATCCCGGATGAACGCGTTCGTGCCGTGCCATTCGTTCACGCCGAAGTCGACATCGAACTCGTCGGTCATGGTGTACCAGGGCATCGTCCAGCCCATCCGCCCCTTCAGACGCTCGATATCCGGCTGCGGTGCGCGCGAGGCGAAGACAAGGCTCGTGTCGCGGGCGTGCAGATGGGCGAGGTGCCCGACCTGGTCAGCCAGCATGGAACAGCCACGACACGCATGCTCTGGCCAGCCGTACACGCCCGGCTCGAAGAACGCGCGGTAGACGATCAGCTGACGACGACCCTCGAACAGGTCGAGCAGGCTCGCCCTGCCCCCGGGACCTTCGAACACGTACTCCTTCTCCACCGCCATCCACGGCATCCGCCGGCGCTGCGCCGCCAGCGCATCCCGGGCGCGGGTCATCTCCTTCTCCTTCACCAGCAGCTCCTGACGCGCTGCTTCCCAATCCTGCCCTGTGACAATCTGGGGGATCTTCATGATGGTGTCAGCCTCTCTTCGAAGGGATACCGATTCCTCTACCGGTTACCCGTCCTTCCGGCCTTCTCCCGCAGACCGGTCGAGATGGTCCTGCAACGCGCCGAGCGGCCTGTCCCAGTCACGCGCCAGCGCGGCCAGAAACTGCTGCGCCACCTGCATCGGCGCCGAACGCAGCCGGTACCGCACCCGGCGCCGCTCCCCCGCCTCGGCCGTCACGAGGCCGGCCTCGGCCAGCAGGGCCACGTGTTTGGCGATCGCCTGCCGCGTGATCGGCAACCGGGCGGCCAGGTCCGTGACGGTGGCAGGCCCACCCGAGGCCAGCGCGGCCAGGACGGCGCGCCGGCTCGGGTCGGCCAATGCGACGAAGACCTGCTCGGCGATCGCCTCGATGTCAGGCGGCATCGAGGTAGTCGGCCAGTTCGCCCAGTTCCTTCGCCCAACCCTCGGTGTTGCCGCCATACGCCTCGCGGTGGGCGTCGTCCGACAGCTGAGCGAAGCCGGTTTCGACCACGGTCAACCGCGTGCCCGCGCCGACCGGTTCGAGCGTGAACTCGACATAGGTACGGCGCAGATCGTCATCGGGCAGACCGAAAATGTGCCAGGTGAACCCGAACACCGTCGGCTGCTCGACCCGTTCGATCCGCATGTCGGCCTGGTGCCCGTTGTTCCAGGACATCTGGGCCGACCCGCCAGGGCGGAGATCGATCGTCGCCTGGTTGCCGAACCAGGCGCCGAGCCCCTCGGCCGTGGTCAGCGCGGCCCACACCGCGGCCGGCGGGTGAGCGATCTCCACGGTCCGTTCAATGCGATCGGGAAAAGCCATGACAGCCTCCTCATGTAGCAACCCGTTGGTTGCCACACTATGGCAACCAACGGGTTGCGTCAACGTTCGAGGCCGGCCGCCGGCTTGGCGTAGAGGCGGGTCGCGGACAGCCGCGCGACCCCATCCGGTTCGGCGAGCTGCTCGAGCTCCTGGCGGATGGTCGTCTCCACGGACAGGTACTTGCGCCCCGCCCGCAGGTCGGCGTCGTTGCGCAGCCGGATGATCAGCGGGAACTCGCTGAGCGCTCCTGCATCGAAAAGGCCCGTCGTGTAGATCAGCTGCACGCCCAGTGCCCTGGACACCGCACGCTGCAGTTCCAGCAGGTAGCCCGCCGACGCGCGGCCGATCGGGTTGTCCAGGAACAGCACCCCGGAATGCGGGTTGCGCACCTTGCCCCGGTTGTTGGCACGCAGTGCCGCGAGCGTGCAGTAGAGGATGATCGCGGCGGTGAGCTGCTGGCCGCCGGAGAACACGTCCCGGATCTCCGACACCCGTTGCCGCTCGGTCCGCAACACCGAATCGGGCTTGAGCATGTCGACCCGGTAGCCCTTGGGCACGGCGGCCCGCACGCCGCGCAGCAGCAACGACATGCCGTCCCGCTTGGCGTCACGACCGTCGCTGGTGCGCCCCGCGGCCGCCTCGTCGACGACGACGCCGAGCCGCTCGGCGAGTTCGCCATCCTCCAGCTCGGCGAACCGGATGCGCAGGAACTCCTGGCCCGACCAGTCGCCGAGGCCGTCCGGCAGTCGCGACACCCGCTGCGCCGAGCGCAGGGTGCGCAGCGCGCCCTCGACCAGGCTCTGTAGCCGGGTGACGATGCCGGTGCGGTGCCGGTCGATCTGCGCCAGATCGTCGGTGAGGGTACGCAGCCGGGGCCGCAGCGCCTGCGCCCACTCGTCGGCATGCGCGGGCAGGCTGTCCCTGCGTACCGAGATGACCTGCTGGCGCACCGGCGTGCTGAGCTGCTCGAAGCGCTTCTCCGTGGCGCACTGGGCCAGCGCGTCGGCAGCCGCCCGGACCCGCTTCTCGGCGCCCTCGACCGCCTCCTGCGCGGTGGTGAGCGTCGCGATCAGCTCACCGTGGCGCGCCCGCGCAGTCTCCACGTCGCCGTCGTAGACCTGCTCCGCCGTCCCAGCTGGGGTGTAGGGCGCCAGCGACTCGGCCAGCACCCGGAACCCCGATGCGCGGGTGCGGGCGGACTCCAGGGTCGCCTGCGCCGTCGCGCACTGCTCGCGTAGCGCCTCCCACTTCCGCGCGGCCGCGGACACCTCGGCCGCCGCGCTATCGATGAGCTCACGCCCGTGCTCGACATCGCGGGGCGCCTCGAACGCATCCACCGGACCGCCCTGCTGGGGCAGCTGGTCCAGCTCCGCCCTGCGCGTGGCGAGCTGGCCGATCACCTCGGCGCGCTCGTCCTCCAGCGCCGCAACCGCCCGCACGGACCTGGCCTGCGCAGCAGCCCGTGCCGAGGCATCCGAGCCGTCGGGCGTCTCCAGCAGCTCACCGGCCAGCGCGCGCACCACCGCGTCGAGGCTCTCCACCGCCGCCCTGGCCGCGGACTCCGCGCTCTCCGCCTGTTCCAGCTCGGCTCGCAGGTCGCTGCCGACCTCCACCTTGGCGTAGGCCTCGGCCGCCGAGGCGAACGCGCGGCGCAGCGCGTCGGCGGGCTCAGGCGAGTCAGAGCCCGATACAGCAGGGTCCAATTCGAAGGAGTCCAATTCGGACACCGCACCGCCGCCGGGTACCTCGGCGAGCTCGGCCCGCGCGGTGCCTGCGGTACGGCGATGGCCGTCCGCGGTTCGCTGATGCTCGGCGGCACGCTCGCGCAGCCGTGCCGCCTGCGCCGCCGCATCGAGTGCCCGTGCCTCGGCGATCTCGACGGCCTCACGGGCGCGCTCCGCCTCTTCGGTCCACTGTGGAATCCGCGCGGCTTTGCCCGCCAACTCTTCCAGCCGCCTCGCCCGGCCATCTACCTCGCGCAGGCCTTCTCGCAGGGCAGGCACCCGCTCCCGCGTCGAGTCCCGTGTGGACGTCAGCCGGTCAAGCCGATGCTGTGCGTCGTCGACATCGGCCTCGGCGGTCTCACGCGCGGTGGCCGCGACCTGCGCCTCCTCGGCCATGACCGCGATGCTGCCCGGCGGGTAGTCCTCGCGCCAGGTGGTGAGCTTCCAGGACAGCGCGGCGTCGGCGCCGGTGGACTCCTCCAGCACGGCGAGCCTGCGGTGCCGCCCGGCCTGCCGCCGCGCGATCTCCTCCCGCGCGGTGTCGGCTGCCTCCTCGTCGTACATCGCGGGGTTGGGTGGCACCAGGAACTCCACACCCGCCGCGCCTGTCAGCTGCGCGTCGGCCAGCGCGGCCGTGGTCCCGACGGCGATCACGGCGCTCGGCAGCAGTCGCTGCCCGGTGAGCACCTGTTGCGCCCGCTCGCGGTGCGCGGCGTCGTTGAGCAGGACCCCGGCCACCAGCTGTGGTGCCTGGAGCAGCGCGGCTTCCCGCCGCTGGGCGTCCAGTGTGGACAGATAGCGCCAGCCGGACCAGGCGGTGATCCCGGCGGCCTCCAGCGCGTCGAGCGCGGCCTGCACCTCTTCCGGCGGCGGCAGCAGCCCACCGGAACCGAGCGCCGCCAGTGCGCGCTCGTCGAGCGACTCCTCGATACGCAGCGCGGTCTGATCGCTGTCCGCCTTGCCGCGCGCCTCCCGCAACCGTTCCAGCAGCGCAGGCGTATCGGTCTCCAGAGTGACGTCATCGGCACCCAGCAGCTCAGCGAGCCGGGGCTCCGCGGCGAGGCTGTCCGTGCGCCGGTGGGCGCGCTGCAGCTCCTCGGCGGCGCGCACGGCGCGGTCGCGGGCCGAACCCGCCGCGCGGTGAGCCTCGGTGACCGCCGTCTGCGCGGCGCCGGTCTCTTCGGCCAGCCGCTCCAGCTCCCGCTCCCGGCGGGCCAGCTCCGAAGCGGCGCTCTCCCCTGCCGCGCGGGCCTGCCTGGCCACTTCGGCCACATCGGACCCAGCCGCCAGCACGCCGTCCCTTGCCGCCTCGGCAATCTCGGCGCGAACCTCCTCGATGCGCGCGGCGAGCCCGTCGGCCTCGGCCCTGCGGTTCGCCGCGGCGCTGGCCGCCGCGTCGCGCTCACCCTGCGCCTGCTCCGCCTCGGCGCTCGCCGCGTGCGCGGCGTCGTCGGCTACCTCGGCCTGCTCCTGCGCATCGCGGGCCAGCCCCAGCAGCCCGCGCGCCAGCGCTATGGCCGCGGCGTTCTTGGCCCGCAGCGCCGGTTCGGCCTTCTGCTCCCTGGTTCCAACCAGGTCGCGGATGTCGGCCGCCCGGCGCGTGGTGTTGAGGTGAGCGAGCACCGTGCTCGTCTCGCGCCAGGCCTCAGCCAGCGTCTTCGCCTCCGCGAGCTCGGCGTCCACCCGTTCCTTGGCGGCGGTGGCCCGCGCCAGCAGGAGGTTCGCGACCGCCCGCCGCAGCTCGGTGACCACCGCGGTGTGGCGGCGGTGGTCACCTTCGGCCAGCCGCTCCGCGCTCGCGATCTCCTCGACGTGCGCGTCGAGCCCGGTGAGCCGCTCGCTCTCCAGCGCCTCCCGAGCCGCGATCTGCCCGGCGAGGACCTCCAGATCCGCCCGCGCCGCAACGGCGAGGGTGCGCGAGGCTGCGGCGAGACGCTCCTCATCGGACAGTGGGCCGAGCAGATCGAGCGCCCCGGCGACGAAGTCCCGTTCCGCCATGAGCTCACCGCGCTGGGCGAGGTTGTGGGCGTAGGTCGCGACCACCTCGGCGAGGTCCTTCGGCTCGTCCTCGGGCACCACCGCGCGCAGCAGGAACTCGACGAACGCCTCGTCGGTGCCGAAGGCGAACGCGTCGGCGGCCTCACCCTCGCCGGCGTTCATCGCGCGCTGGTAACGGAACAGCTCGGTGTCCAGGCCCAGCTGATCGAGCCGTTCGGTCCACTCGTGATGCCTGCGGGTCCAGAACAGTCCGAGCTCCGGCACCTCCGCATGCAGCCCGGTGAGCCGGTCGTGGAAGCCCGACATCGTGAGCAGCCTGCCCTCCGACGTCAGCGGCAGGGTCTCCAGGTCGACCGAGGTGCTGGGCCGGAAGCAGTACCAGGAGTCGACGAGGTTGGCCGGGTCGGAGGAGGCGACGTGGCCACGCCACTCGGACGCCTTGCCGGTGATCAGGCGCTCCCCGGTCTCGGTGTGCTGCCACTCCAGCACCACGTGGGCGACATCCTTGGCACCGACGAACTTCTCCAGCACGCGCGTGCTGGTGGTACCGACCACCTGCCGCCTGCCGGGCAGCATCACCGAGAAGATCAGCTTGATGAGGACGGACTTGCCGCCGCCGTTCTCCAGGAACAGCACGCTCGCCGGGGAGGGACGGCGAACCGGCCCCGACTCGGCGGTGTGGATTCCGGCGCCGAACAGCGCGTCCTGCTTCGGCGCGGCGATCATGTCGCCCGCACCGCTGAGGTCCAGCAGGACGTCCTGGTAGCGGGCACCGGCGGGCCCCACGGAGTGCAGCCGCACCCGCGACAGTTCATACATCCTGGTCTTCCCCCTTCTCCGCCGATGCCGGACGCGACGCGCCCGGTACCGCTATGCCGCCGCAGGCCCCGTCACAGCGTGCTGGACGTGGTGCGCAGTGTCCCGTCTCCCCCGGGAACCGACACGACGCCCAGCGAGAGCAGCTCATCGAACGCGGCGTCCGCGGCCAGCTCCCGCACCTGCACCTGGTAGCGCGGCGTGGTCCGGTAGGTGCCGCCCTGCTCACCGCTCACCGGCACCAGGAACCCTTGCTCGGCAAGGAACCGTAGCGCCCTGGCCACCATGCCGCGCGTGGTGTCCGAGGCGAGCCTGCCGTCCTTGGTCGCGGCCGCGGCGGGCCTGCGCGCGTAGGCCCGCCACGCCTGTTCCAGCTCCGGCGCGTCGGCGAGCGGGTCGTTGTTCCCAGCAGAGGCCGCGGCGCGCTCGTCCAGGATGCGGCACGCCTCCCGCACCACGCCGTCCACCTGCTCGACACTCACGCGGCCGATGTAGGTGTCGTTGGCGAGGTCGTCGGGACGCGGGTAGCCGAGCGCAGCGGTGGCCAGGTGGATGAGCCCGTGTAGCACCTTCTCGGTGTCGCGGCGTTCGCGGATCTTGCTCTGCCGCGCGTAGCTGTCCATCTTGATCTCGAAGATCGACTCGTCGGTGGCGGCGAGCACGGCACCGGCCTGGGTGCCGACCTCCAGCACCATGAGCCCGAGCCCGGCGGCGACCGCGTGCGTGAGCTGCTTGAAGGAGCTGTCCTCGCCGTAACGGCGGACCAGTTCGCCGTACACCACGTCGCGGCCGGGCAGCAGTTTCGGCCGCATGCCGAACGAGATCAGCCGGGCCGCGGCCTCCGCATCGGCCGAGCTGTGCCCCGTACTCACGCGACCTCCTCATCGGCGGTGTCCTCGCCGTGCTCGATGGTGGCGGACATCAGCAGCAGGTCGGCGCCGCCGAAGTCCGGATCGTCCAGCGGTGTGCCGTCGTCGAAGGCGAGCAGCACCTGCCGCTCGCCCTGGCGGACGGCGGCACTCACCTCGGGCCCGTAGGCGTGCAGCGCGCGCAGTGCGACGAGCCGCACCGCACCCGGATCGGCCTGCCTCGCCTCCGCGAGCAGTCCGGACAGCCGGCGCGGTACCTCGGGCAGGGTGAGCAGCTCGTCGGCAAGGCGCCACTGTTCGTCGCTGTAGCTGTCGGTCTGCTCGGCGGGCAGCAGCTCGGGCTCGGGGACCTCGCCCACCAGCTGCTCACGTTCCGGTGCCGGCCGCAACAGCAGCGAGACCAGCGAGGGCAGCGACGGCACGGTCGGCACCGAAATACCGGTGGCGGCATGGAAGAACGCCTGGGTGGGCGCGAGCGCATCGGCCAGCGGCAGCTCCAGCGCGGGCGTCAGCAGCTGGCCGAACAGGTCGATCGCGGCGCGCTGCGGCGGCCCGGAGAACTGCTGGCGGTCCTGTTCGGCGCGGAAGACGGCGCCCGCCGCCTGCAGCCGGGACTGGAGCTGGGTGTGCCTGCGGATGCAGTCGGCGACGATGTCGACCAGCTCGGCCGCGCGCCGCTTGCGATCGGGGTCCTCGGCCTCGTCCCTGGCGGCGGTGATGTTGCGCAGGATCGCGGTCTCGGCACGGAAACGGGACTCGATGTGCGACAACGCGGCGTCCAGCAACTCGGGAACCTCGCGCTCCCAGTCGACGGAGCGCACATCGCGCCGGGTGGCCTCGAGCTTGGCGCGCAGCGTCTCGCCGTACTGCACGGTCCGGTAGCGGGCCTGCTCGGCAGCCAGCTTGGCGTCGGCGAGCCGCCCGCGGTTGATCAGGTTCTCCAGCTTCACCTCGGCGGCGATCTGGGCCGACTCGACATCGGTGTCCAGTGCTCCGACGAGCACGTTGATGGCCTCGTCGGTGGCCCGCAGGTACACCTCGCCTGTCGGCGCCGCCAGCTCCACGAGCAGCTTGAAGTCGAACGCGCGGCGCCGGTACCGGCCGTCGGCGTCGACCGAGCCGTAGACCCGGCGGAAGCCGCGGTCGGTGGTGCCGACGTTGATCAGGTTGTCCAGCACCCACCTGGCAACGCGGGTGTGCTCGGCGGTGCCGCGCCGCGGTGCCTGCGCGGCGATGAACGGCAGGAGGCGGCCGACGACCTGCTGGTGGTCGGCGCCGGTGTCGAAGTCCATGGCGATCGTGACCTGGTCGATCGTGTGCAACCCGATCTCCGCCATCTGGTAGACCGTGGCGTCGGCCCAGTCCAGCTTCGCCTTGCGGGCGTCCAGGTCGTGCAACGGCGCCGTGCACGCGAGCGCCTTCAGCCTGCGGGCCAGCCCCTCGTCGGGGTCGGCGGCCAGGGTCAGGTCGTCGTCTCGCACAGCGGATCAGAGTATTCCAGCCGCGCGGAGCGCGCCCGGGTGGGCGCGCCGGTAACGTGGGAAGGCATGCACCGGATGACGAGGGACGAGTGGTGGCGGTTCGCCAGCAGCGGTACCCGCACCGGCAAGCTCGCGGTGGTGCGGGCGGACGGATCGCCGCACGTCACGGCGATCTGGTTCGTGCTCAACGCGGCAGCCGACGGCGACGAGCTGATCTTCAACACCGGCGCGGACTCGTTGAAGGGCAAGGCGCTGCGCCGCGACCCGCGGATCTCGCTGATCGTCGACGACCAGGTTCCGCCGTTCTCGTACGTGCAGTTCACCGCGGAGGCCCGGCTCTCCGAGGATCTCGCCGAGATGCTCCCGTGGTCCATCCGGATCGGCGGGCGGTACATGGGCGAGGAGAACGCGGAGGCCATCGGCAGGCGTAACGCCCAGCCCGGCGAGTACCTCGTCCGGGCGAAGATCACCAAGGTCCTCGCCTACGCGGAGATCGCGGGCTGAGATCGGCTGCCGGTCAGGCGGTGTTGCGCAGGGGTTCCGGTTCCGCCCGCAGAGTCGCCAGCGGTGGGCGCTGGTGCAGGGTGAGGTCGGTCAGCACGAGCTCCCGCTCGACGCCGTGCCCGGCATCGCCGCCCCTGCGGAACTGGGCCAGCAGCGTCGCGGGCGGCTGCGAGGTCACCAGCCGCCCGTAGTGCTTCAGCCGGTCCACAATGGTCAGCATGATCTGCCCGGACATGCGGCCCAGCGCCTGCGTGCTCTGGTGGCGGTGGGTACGCATGCCGAGGTCCACCTGGGCCAGCGCGTCGAGACCGCGCCACTCCAGCAGGTCGATCAGGTGCCCGACCTCGACGCCGTAGTTGGTGACGAACGGGATGCTCTCCAGCACCTCCCGCCGCCCCGCGTACTCACCGGCCAGCGGCTGGACGAACCCGGACAGCTCGGGCCAGAACATGTTCAGCAGCGGCCTGGCGACCAGCTCGGTGACTCGCCCGCCACCGTCGGCATCGGTGTGCTGGGCACCGACGAGCGGGCGGTGGTAGAAGCCCTTCACGTAGTCCACTGCGGGGTCGGTGAGCAGCGGCCCCAGCAGTCCGATCACGTACCCGGCCGTGAAGTCGTACAGATCCCCGTCGACGAACACGACGAGCTCACCCGAGGTCGCCGCCAGTCCCTTCCACAGCGCCTCGCCCTTGCCCCGCACACCGGGCAGCGAGAGCACGGCGTCCTGCGCGACGACCGTCGCGCCTGCCTCGGCGGCGACCGCGGCGGTGGCGTCCTCGGAATGTGAGTCGACGACGAGGATCTCGTCGACCAGTGGCTGCTCTTCCATCAGTGCCGTGCGGATGGTGCGCACGATCTGCCCGACGGTCTCCTGCTCGTTGCGGGCAGGGATCACGACGCTGACCGTCCGCCCGCGCTTCGCGGCGACGAGTTCGGCGGCGGTCCAGTCGTCGGCCCGGCTGGACCGCCGTTCGAGCCAGGTCCCGATCTCCGCCGAGACGGTGAGGTCGGCCCTTTCCACAGCACCTGTCCTTGTCGCGTGCACGAAGCCCCCTTTCGGTCAACCGGCCGTACTGCCGTGATCGAGAGTTGGCGTGCCGCGTTTCGAGCCGGGGTGCGTGCGTGAAACCGCTGCGTTACGAGTGCGCCCTCAGACGCGCCGCAGGTAACGCCGCCCGTTCACACGTCCTCCTCCAGCATCTCCGGGGTCACCGCGGACTCGGTGTCGGGGACACCCAGATCGCCTGCCCGTTTGTCCGCCATGGCCAGCAACCGCCGGATCCGGCCTGCGACGGCGTCCTTGGTCATCGGCGGATCGGACAGCTGGCCGAGCTCCTCCAGCGACGCCTGACGGTTGGCCAGCCGCAGCTTGCCCGCGGCGAGCAGGTGGTCGGGCGCGGTGTCGCCGAGGATCTCCATCGCACGTTCGACCCTGGCGGCGGCGGCCACGGCGGCCCTGGCCGAGCGGCGCAGGTTGGCGTCGTCGAAGTTGGCGAGCCGGTTGGCGGTGGCGCGCACCTCGCGTCGCATCCGCCGCTCCTCCCACGCCAGCACGCTCTCGTGCGCGCCGAGCCGGGTGAGCAGGGCACCGATCGCGTCGCCGTCGCGCACCACGACGCGGTCGGCGCCGCGCACCTCGCGGGACTTGGCCTGGATGCCGAGCCTGCGCGCGGCGCCGACGAGCGCGAGTGCCGCCTCCGGGCCGGGGCAGGTGACCTCCAGCGAGGACGACCGGCCGGGTTCGGTCAGCGAACCGTGCGCCAGGAACGCACCCCGCCACGCGGCCTCGGCATCGGCGATCCCGCCGGAGACGACGGCAGCGGGCAGCCCACGGACGGGACGCCCGCGCTGGTCGATCAGCCCGGTCTGCCGCGCGAGCCCCTCACCGTCCTTGACCACCCGCACGACGTAACGGGTTCCCTTGCGCAGCCCGCCGGAGGTGATCACGTGCACGTCGGCCTGGTGCCCGTACAGCTCGTGGATCTCCCTGCGCAGCCGGCGCGCCACCGAACCGGTGTCGACCTCCGCCTCGACGACCACCCGCCCCGCCACGATGTGCAGCCCGCCCGCGAACCGCAGCAGCGAGGACACCTCCGAGCGGCGCGGGCTGGTCTTGGTGATCTCCAGCCGGCTCAGTTCGTCCTTGACCGCAGCCGTCATGGCCATTACTGCCCCTCCCTCTCGCACTCGGTCAGACCGAGAGCGTCTCGCACACAGCCAGCCAGGGCATCCGGATCGTGCCGTCCCCCCACCCCAGGGGCCGCCACCGACGCCAGATGCGCACGCCCGCCCAGCGCGGCCGCCGCACGGCGCAGGCTCGCCGGGGTCGGCACGGAGTCGCGATCGGCGATCACCGCGTCGACCCGCAGCCGGGGAGCGTGTTCGAAGAGTACGTCCAGGTGCCGTTCGGGTGAGAAACCAGCCGTCTCTCCCGGCTGCGGCTCCAGGTTCAGAATCACCACCTTGGTCGCGGACGTGCGGACCAGCGCATCGTGCAGTTCGGGCACCAGCAGGTGCGGCAGCACGCTGGTGAACCACGAACCGGGGCCGAGGAACACGACATCCGCCGACAGCACGGCCTCGACCGCCTCCGGGCAGGCGACCGGACGGCTGCCGGGGCGGCCCGTGGCGTGCAGCGTGATGCGCCGGACCTGACCCGGCGTGCTGGCGACCGCGACCTGACCGCGGATACGGCTCGCCGTACCGTCCGGTTCGAGGCCGGTGACCTCGCCCTCGATGTCCAGCGGCTCGGCCGACATCGGCAGGACCCGCCCGGAGATGCCGAGCAGCCTGCTCGCCTCGTCGAGCCCGGCGACCGGATCACCGAGCACCTCGAACAGGCCCGCGAGCAGCAGGTTGCCCACCGTGTGCCCGGTGAGCGCGCCACTGCCACCGAAACGGTGCTGGAACACCTCCGCCCACAGCGTGCCGCCGTCCTCGGCGGCCGACAGCGCGGCCAGCGCCTGCCGGAGGTCACCGGGCGGCAGCAGCCCGAGCTCCCTGCGCAACCGTCCCGAAGAGCCGCCGTCGTCGGCGACCGTGACAACCGCGGTGACGTCCTTGGTGATGCGGCGCAACGCCGTCAGCGTCGCGTGCAGCCCGTGCCCGCCACCGAGCGCGACCGCCCGCATGCCGGATCTCACTCTCTGCCCAGGTCCCGATGCACCACCTTCACTGCCATGCCATCCTCTTTGGACAGTCGGGTGGCCAGTTCCTCGGAAATGGCGACGCTGCGGTGTTTCCCGCCGGTGCAGCCGACCGCGAGGGTGAGGTACCGCTTGCCCTCCCGCTTGTACCCTGCCCCGATGAGCCGCAGTAGTTCGTGGTAGCGCTCGAGGAACTCCTCGGCTCCCTCCTGCCCCAGCACGTAGTTGCGCACGTCGCCGTCGAGTCCACTGTGTTCACGCAGCTCGGGAATCCAGAAGGGATTGGGCAGGAACCGGACGTCCATGACGAGGTCGGAGTCCATCGGCAGGCCGTACTTGTACCCGAAGGACAGCACCGTCACCCTGGTCTGGCTGCTCGCCTCGGTGCCGAACGCGTCCTCGATCTTGGCGCGCAGGTCGTGCACCGACAGCCCGGAGGTGTCGAGCAGCAGGTCGGCCTCCTCGCGCAGCGGTGAGAGCAGCGCGCGCTCGGCGGTGATGCCGTCGGCGAGCCGCCCGTCGGCCTGCAGGGGGTGGCTGCGCCGCACCTGCTCGAAACGGCGGACCAGCACGGCATCGGTCGCCTCGAGGAAGAGCACGCGCGGCTTGTACCCGCGTGCGTCCAGGTCCTTGATCACCGAGGCGAGGTCGTCGGTGAAGGCGCGTGAGCGCACGTCCATGACCACGGCGACCTTGGTGATCGCCCCGCGCGCCTGCGCGCCGAGCTCCACCATGGTCGCGATCAGCTCTGGCGGCAGGTTGTCGACCACGAACCAGCCCAGGTCCTCGAGGCACTTGGCCGCGGTGCTGCGGCCCGCCCCCGACAACCCGGTCACGACCGCGACCTCCATGCCCGCGGTCCTGGCTTCCTCGTCAGTCACGTGCGTGACTCCCCTCTCCCTGTTCGGCCGGGCGCCCCCCGGCGAGCGCCGCGTGGACGACCTCGGCGGTGCGCGTGCCGACGCCCGGAACCTCGGCGATCTCCGCCACGCTGGCCTGCCTGAGCTTCTTGACCGAGCCGAAGTGCTTGATCAGGGCGGACTTGCGTGCCTGCCCGAGCCCAGGAACACCATCCAGCGCCGACGCCTGCACCCGCTTGGAGCGCTTCTGGCGGTGGTACTGGATCGCGAAGCGGTGCGCCTCGTCGCGTACCCGTTGCAGAAGGTACAGCGCGTCGGAGGTCCGCGGGAGGATGACCGGGTCCGGGTCGGCGGGCAGCCACACCTCTTCGAGGCGCTTCGCGAGGCCGACCACCGCGACGTCGTTGATGCCGAGGTCGCCGAGGACGTCGGCGGCCGCGGTCGCCTGCGGCCCCGCACCGTCGACCACGAGCAGGTTCGGCGGGTAGGCGAACTTGCGCGGCCTGCCGGTCTCGGGGTCGATCCCCGGTGTGGACTCCGGCGGCGCGTCCTCGTCACCGCTGCCGGTCTCCTTGAGGTAGCGGGCGAACCGGCGGCGCACGACCTCGGCGATGGCCGCGACATCGCCCTCGGTGGCCGCCTCCTTCAACGCGAAACGCCGGTACTCCGACTTGCGGGGCACCCCGTCCTCGAAGACCACGAGCGAGGCCACCACATCGCTGCCCGCGATGTGGCTGATGTCGACGCACTCGATGCGCAGTGGCGCGCTGTCCAGGCCGAGGTGCTCCTGCAGTTCCGCCAGCGCCGCCGAGCGCGCGGTGAGGTCGCCCGCCCGGCGCAGCTTGTGCTGCGCGAAGGCCTCCTGCGCGTTGCGGGTGACGGTCTCGGCCAGCGCCCGCTTGTCCCCGCGCTGGGGCACGCGCAGGTGCACCCGTGAGCCGCGCAGACCGGACAGCCACTCGCTGAGTGCGCCGGCGTCCGGTGGCAGCTCGGGTACGAGCACCTCGCGTGGCACGGTGGCTCCGGCGCCGGTCGTCTCCTCGGCCAGTTCGGCCTGCTCGGCGTAGAACTGGCTCAGGAACTGCTCGACGAGCGCGGGAACGTCCATCTCCTCGACCTTGTCGATGACCCAGCCGCGCTGGCCCCGCACCCGGCCGCCCCGCACGTGGAACACCTGGACCGCGGCCTCCAGTTCGTCGTGCGCGAAGGCGATGACGTCGGCGTCGGTGCCGTCGCCGAGGACGACGGCCTGCTTCTCCATCGCCCGGCGCAGCGCGCCGAGGTCGTCACGCAGGCGTGCCGCCCGCTCGAACTCCAGCGTGTCCGCCGCCGCCGCCATCTCCTTCTCCAGCCTGCGCACCATGACGTCGGTGCGGCCGGCGAGGAAGTCACAGAAGTCCTCGACGATGGCGCGGTGCTGCTCGGCGTCGACCTTGCCGACGCACGGTGCCGAGCACTTGTCGATGTAGCCGAGCAGGCAGGGCCTGCCGATCTGACCGTGCCTGCGGAACACCCCGGCGGAGCAGGTCCTGGCGGGAAAGACGCGCAGCAGCAGGTCGAGCGTCTCGCGGATGGCCCAGGCATGCGCGTACGGGCCGAAGTAGCGCACGCCCTTCTTGCGTGGTCCGCGGTAGACGTGCAGCCGCGGGAACTCCTCGTACAGGGTGACCGCCAGTACGGGGTAGGACTTGTCGTCGCGGTAGCGGACGTTGAACCGGGGGTCGAACTCCTTGATCCAGTTGTACTCCAGCTGAAGGGCTTCGACCTCGGTCGAGACGACCGTCCACTCGACGCTCGCCGCCGTCGTCACCATCTGCCGGGTCCGCGGGTGGAGCCCGGCGAGGTCGGCGAAGTAGGAGTTCAGCCTGCTGCGCAGGCTCTTGGCCTTGCCGACGTAGATGACCCGCCTGGTGGCATCGCGGAACTTGTAGACGCCGGGGGCGTCCGGAATGCTGCCCGGCGAGGGACGGTAGGTGGAGGGGTCAGCCACCTGTCCAGCCTATGGCGCGGCACCGACAACTCCGCGCCCCACCTTGGCCCGGCACACGTCAGAGGCCGAGCAGCCCCGCGACCACCTCGTCCACGCGCTCGGCGACCACGTGTGGCCGCTCGACGACGGCGGGCAGGCCACCCTCCAGCCTGGTGGCGAACCCGGCCAGCAGCCCGGCCCGCACGGCACCGTGGGTGTCCCAGGAGTGCACGGCCACGACCGCGGTCGCCTCCGGCGCGCAACCGGCCTGCGCGCACGCCCAGTGGTAGACCTTCGCCGGTGGTTTGAACGACCGGATCTCCTCCGCCGACAGGACCCGTACCAGTTTGTGCGCGATCCCCTGTCTGTCCAGAATGGACTCCAAGATCGCCGCCGAGCCATGGGTGAAGCCGTAGGCCGCAATGCCGGCCTCCGTCAGGAGATCGAGCGCCGGCTCGGCATCCGGCTGGAGCGGTAGCATGGCGAACCCTGCCAGTATGTGCTCGATCTGGTCGCGACCGAGCGCATGGCCCGACGTGATCGCCAGTTGCGCGGCGGCCACCTCGCGGAACGGCGGGGCCTCGCCGGCGAGGGTGTAGGCCATACCGTCGCGCAGCGTGCGGGCGAAGAAGAGCTCTAGCTCGTGTCCCGGCCTGCCGGCCTCGACGAACCGTTCGCGCAGCGGTTCCAGCCGAACCAGCGTCTCGAAGACGTCGAACAGGACGACGTCGGGCTTCCTCGCCCTCGCGCGTGCCATGCTCACCAGACTACGACCCAGGGCCGTGCTGTATAGATCGTTATACATGGCAGTTGGTGTGCGAAGGTCTCCCCATGCGGATCGCCACGTGGAACGTCAACTCGATCACCGCGCGCCTGCCCCGGCTCACGGCCTGGCTGGCCACCGCTGCGCCGGATGTGCTGTGCCTGCAGGAACTCAAGTGCGCTGACGATGCGTTCCCCCGCGCCGAGATCGCCGCACTCGGCTACGACGTGGCGAGCCACGGCACCGGCCGCTGGAACGGTGTGGCGGTGCTGTCCAGGGTCGGGATCGAGGACGTCACCCGCGGACTGGTGGACCAGCCGTCGTACGACGGCGTCACCGAGCCGCGCGCGCTCGGCGCCACCTGCGGCGGGGTGCGGGTGTGGTCGGTGTACGTGCCCAACGGGCGCGAACCCGGGCACCCGCACTACACCTACAAGCTGCGCTGGCTGGAGGCGCTGCAGGCGACCGTGCTCGGCGAAGCGGACGGCGGCGGACCGTTCGCGGTGCTCGGCGACTTCAACATCGCCCCGGCCGACGCCGACGTGTGGGACATCGCGCTGTTCGCCGACTCGACACACGTCACCGAACCCGAGCGCAAAGCGCTGGCGATGCTGCGCGAGGCAGGACTGACCGACGTCGTTCCCCGGGCACTGAAGTACGACCGCCCCTACACCTACTGGGACTACCGGCAACTGGCGTTCCCGAAGAACAACGGGATGCGCATCGACCTGGTCTACGCCAACCGCGGCTTCGCGGAGGCCGTCACCGACGCCTACGTCGACCGCGAGGAACGCAAGGGCAAGGGCGGGTCCGACCACGCCCCGGTCGTCGTGGACCTCGAGGTGTAGGAGCCGTTTTCATCAGCAGCGGAGCCGCTTGCTGTGGGCTATCAGCTTGCGCCGCAGCGGGTTCTCAGCCGGTCTTCTCGCGAGGACAGCGCCGACGTGGGTGAATTGGCATTCATGAGGAGGCGATCCCGGAGCCGAGGGCACTGCGGCGCGAAGCGCCTCCGTCAGGGGTGGCGGTCGGGCGACGGGTGGGCGGTCGGGCTGGCGGGCGGGAGGCTGAGGTTCCGCCACCCGCACCGCCACGCAAGCCGCGTTCAGAGCTCTACGTCAGTCCCGAGCCTGCTTGTGCAGGCGGCGGAGGGCGCGAACGGCCTCGACGGCGCGGTCGCGGTCGACGGCCTGCACGGCGAGCACCGAGTGGTACTCGTCGTCCGGGAGCTCCAGCCGGGCGAACGAGGCGCCATCGGGGAAGCTCACCGACAGCACCTCCTGCCAGGAGAACCGGCGGGTGAGCAGCACGTTGCGTACCTCGATGCCGTCGGCGTCGGCCCGCGCCAGCGGCGCCGCGAACAGCAGCGCACCGCACGCGAGCAGCACCCCGATGCCGATCATCGCGACCTGGTCACTGGTCTGGAAGATCACACCCGTGCTCGTGTTGCGCAGCAGCACGGCAACCACGGTGAACACGACCACCAGCAGCAGCGCAAGGCAACTGGCCATCCACGTGGCCCGCCTCGGCCTGATCAGCACCGTCTCCCCGGTCACGGTCGCGCTCACACAAAACCTCGTTCCGTCCACGGCTGGCGCAGACCACGCAACACGTGCGCGGTGGTCAGGGCGGCGATGGTCGCCTCACGTCCCTTGTCCTCCGCCGAGCCCGGCAGCCCGGCCCGGTCCAGCGCCTGCTCCTCGGTGTCACACGTCAGTACGCCGTTGCCGACCGGGGTGCTCTCGTCGAGCGCCACCCGGGTCAGCCCCGCCGTCACGGCATCGCACACGTAGTCGAAGTGCGGAGTGCCGCCACGGATCACCACGCCCAGCGCGACCACCGCATCGTGGCTGCGGGCCAGCGCCTGCGCCACCACCGGCAGCTCGATCGCACCCGCGACGCGCACCACTGTGGCCTCCTGGCCGAGGTCGACTTCCGACGCCGTCCGCAGCGCGTTCGCCAGCAGGCTGTCGGTGATCTTCTCGTGCCAGCGGGTCACGACGATCGCGAGCCGCAGGTTCTCGCACTCGCTCAGGTCGACACCCGCATCACTGGGCCGTCCCTGTCCGCTCATGCCGTCTCCTCCGGGCTCGACACCGGACTCCTCATGCCTGACCTCCACCGTTACGCACATCGCCGAACTCGGCGCCGACCTCGTCGAAGTGCTCCAGCTGGGACAGGTCGTGCCCCATACGATCCCGCTTGGTGCGCAGGTACCGCAGGTTCTCCGGGTTCGGCGAGACGGGCAGCGGGACCCGTCCGGTCACACGCAGCCCGTAGCCTTCGAGGCCGACCCGCTTGGCCGGGTTGTTGGTGAGCAGCCGCATCGAGCGCACCCCGAGGTCACTCAGGATCTGCGCCCCGGTGCCGTAGTCACGCGCATCGGCGGGCACGCCCAGCGCGAGGTTCGCGTCGACGGTGTCGGCGCCTGCGTCCTGCAGCTGGTAGGCCTGCAGCTTGTGCAGCAGCCCGATGCCCCTGCCCTCATGGCCGCGGATGTAGAGCACCACACCACGCCCCTCTGCCGCCACGGCCTCCAGCGCCGCCTCCAGCTGCGGGCCACAGTCGCAGCGCAGGGACCCGAAGACGTCACCGGTGAGGCATTCGGAGTGCACGCGCACCAGGATGTCCTCACCGTCGCCGACGTCGCCGTAGACGAACGCGACGTGTTCGATGCCGTCCAGCAGGCTGTCGTAACCGATCGCGCGGAACGTGCCTGGGCTCAGCGGGATGCGCGCCTCCGCCACCCGCTGGACCTGCTTCTCCTTGCGCCGCCGGTAGGCGATGAGGTCGGCGATCGTGATGAGCCGCAGGTCGTGGTCGGCGGCGAACACCTCGAGTTCGTCCCGCAGTGCCATGTCGCCCTCGTTCTTCTGCGACACGATCTCGCAGAGCACGCCCGCCGGCGCCAGGCCCGCCATCCTGGCCAGGTCGACGGCCGCCTCCGTGTGCCCCGGCCTGCGCAGCACACCGCCTTCCTTGGCACGCAACGGCACGACGTGACCGGGCCTGCGGAAGTCGGACGGCTGAGCCTTCGGGTCGGCGAGCAGGCGGATGGTGCGCGCGCGGTCGGCCGCCGAGATGCCCGTGCCGATGCCCTCGGAGGCGTCGACGGTCACGGTGTAGGCGGTGCCGCGCCGGTCCTGGTTGGTGTGGTACATCGGCGGCAGGTCGAGCCGGTCGCAGTCCCGCTCGGTGAGCGGTACGCAGATGTAGCCCGAGGTGTAGCGGACCATGAAGGCCAGTAGCTCCGGCGTTGCCTTCTCCGCCGCGAAGATCAGGTCGCCCTCGTTCTCCCGGTCCTCGTCGTCGACCACCACAACCGGCCTGCCGTTGGCGATGTCGGCAATGGCCTGCTCGATCGTCTCGATGTCCAGTGACGGACCGGCATCTGTCATGCTCACGCGTCCTCCTTGCCCACGCCATTCTCCACCGCGGCACCCGGCAGGTGGACAGCGGCCAGTTTCTCGACATACTTCGCGAGCACGTCGACTTCGAGGTTCACCGACTCGCCCGGCTCGGTGCGGCCGAGGGTGGTGAGTGCGAGCGTGGTCGGGATGAGCGCGATCGCGAACTCCTCCGCGCCGACCGCCGCCACCGTCAGCGAGATGCCGTCGACCGCGATGGACCCCTTCTCCACGATGTAGCGCGCCAGCTCCGGCGGGAACGCGAAATGGGTCAGATCGTCGGGATCGCGCCGCAGGAAGACGCCCGTGCCGTCGACATGGCCCTGCATGACGTGACCGCCGAACCGGCCGTTCGCCGGCATCGCGCGTTCCAGGTTGACCCGCCGGCCTGGCTCGGCCTCGTCCAGGCTCGACCGGCGCAGCGTCTCGTGGACGACGTCGACGGTGAACTCGCTGCCGGAGACCTCGACGACGGTCAGGCACACGCCGTTCACCGCGATCGAGTCCCCGCGCCCTGCGTCGCTGGTCACCAGCGGTCCGCGCACGGTGAGGCGCGCCGCGTCGGGTCGCTGCTCGACGTGTGACACCTCGCCGAGCTCCTCGACAATGCCGGTGAACACTAACGGCCTCCCTCAGCTACGACTGGCACGGCGGCGATACGCACGTCGTCACCGCTCATGGTGACTCCTTCGACTCGCCAGCGGTGCGCTTCGGTGATGGTTGACACTCCCGCCGGGCCGAGGGCCACCGGTCCGGCACCGAGCAGGGCCGGTGCCACGTAGGCCACGATCCGGTCGACCCGGCCCGCGGCCACGAAGGCGCCGGCCAGTGTCGGCCCACCCTCCAGCAGAACGTCCACGACACCACGCTCCCCCAGCACCGCGAGCACCTCGTCGGGATCGTGGGTGTGGACTCGCAGCGTCTCCGCCGCATCGTCCAACACGCGTGCGGTCGCCGGTATGCCGCCTGTGCCCACCACCACACGCAGCGGCTGGCGCGCGGCCAGTGAACCGTCGGGGCCCCGCACGGTCAGCCAGGGATCATCGGTGCGCACCGTGCCGGTGCCGACGACGACCGCGTCGGCCGCCTCACGGATGGCGTGTACCTCGGCTCGCGACACGGGCCCGGAGATCCAGCGGCTCGTGCGGTCCGCCGCGGCGACCCTGCCGTCCAGTGTGGCCGCATACTTCCACGTGACATGCGGGCGAGAAGTCCGCACGGAATGCAGCCAGGCACGCAGCGGACCGCCGGCGACCTCCTCGGCGAGCAGCCCGCCGCGCACGTCGACTCCGGCGGCGCGCAGTACGTCCGCGCCACCCGCGGCCTGGGGATGGGGATCGGCGACGGCATAACGCACCGCGGCGACCCCGGCGGCGAGCAGCGCCTCCGTGCACGGCGGCGTGCGACCGTGGTGCGCACACGGTTCGAGCGTCACGAACGCCGTGCCCCCGCGGGTCCGCTCGCCCGCCTGCCGCAACGCCATCACCTCGGCGTGCGGTCCGCCGGGCGGCTGGGTCGCGCCCTCACCGACGCGTGTGCCGTGCGCGTCGAGGATCACCGCGCCGACCGGCGGGTTCGGGCTGGTCGTGCCCCGGACCGTCGCGCTGAGGGCGAGCGCCACCGCCATGGTGTCGCGCTCGCCTGCCGGGACGGTCACCTCACTGCGCCGCCTGTGCCTGTGCCGCCTTGGCCCGCAGCGCGGCGACGGCCTGCGCGGGGTCCTGCGCGTCGTAGACCGCGGAGCCTGCGACGAAGCAGTCGACACCGGCCTCGGCCGCCTGCTCGATGGTGTCGGCGTTGATCCCGCCGTCGATCTCGACCAGAACCTGCAGGTGACCGGTGTCGACGAGCCGGCGCGCGGTCCGCACCTTGTCGAGGACCTCGGGCATGAACGACTGGCCTCCGAAGCCCGGCTCCACCGACATCACGAGCAGCGTGTCGTAATGCCTCAGTGTGTCGAGGTGGTCCTCGAGCCTGGTGTTCGGCTTGACCGACAAACCGGCCTTCGCGCCTGCCGCCCGCAGGTTCTTGGCGATCATCACGGGGTCGTGCGCCGCTTCGACGTGGACGGTGACGTTGTAGGCGCCCGCCTCGGCGTACCCGGGGGCCCAGCGGTCGGGGTCCTCGATCATCAGGTGACAGTCGAGCGGCAGGTCGGTCGCCCGCAGCAGGGACCGCACGACGGGCAGGCCGAGGGTGAGGTTCGGGACGAAGTGGCCGTCCATCACGTCGACGTGCACCCAGTCGGCGCGTGCGTCGCCGGTTCCGGTGACAGCGGCGATCTCCTCGCCGAGGCGGGCGAAGTCGGCGGACAGGATACTGGGTGCGATCAGCGGTTGATGGGCCACGCGCGCGAGTGTAGAGGGGGCGGCGTACCCCCGGTCGGCGCGGACCCCTCCGCCACGCGGAGCGTGGTTCAGCTCACCGGCAGCAGGTCCAGCACGCCGGACCAGGACCGGTCCCCGGCCAGCCGGTGCAGCTGTACCCCGGCCGAGGCCAGCACGTCCAGGTGGCGCTGCCAGGCGGGATGCCCGAAGCGGGTGTCCCGGACCGAGTAGCCCACGACGATCGTGACCTGTGGATCGCCCAGCGCATCACCAAGGACCGTCAGCGCCTGGTTGTCGGCGAGGCCGAGCGCCAGCTTGGCGACCGACCCTGCGGTGGCGGGGGCGAAGAGGAACACCTCCGGATCCGGATGAGGGCGCGGCTCGCCCGGCAGCCGGGGTTCGCTGCGCACCTCCAGATCGGTGAACTGCCGCACCCGGTCCAGCTCGCCGCTGGCCGTCAGCCAGCGCGCGGCTGTCGGGGTGAGGGTGACCGCCAGCCGCCAGCCGCGCCGGACCGCTGGTGCGGCCAGCTCGGCGCACAGCCGCGTCTCGACACCACCGCAGGAGGCGGCGACCAGGCCGAGAACCCGGCTCACCGCGCCCTGGCGACGGCGCAGAACATCGCGTCGGTGCCGTGCCTGTGTGGCCACAGCTGCACGAACGGTCCGTCGCCGAGCTGTGGCACGCCGGGGAACAGCTCGCGCGCGTCGACCACCTCGGCCTTGGCCCTGCGCACGGCCTCGCCGAAGACGCCCTCGGTCTCGGCCAGGTGCGGCGAGCACACCACGTACGTCACGACACCGCCTGAGCGCACCAGCCGGAACGCCGAGGCCAGCAGCTCGCCCTGCAGCTTGGTCAGCTGGGGCAGGTCGGAGGGCTGCCTGCGCCAACGTGACTCGGGCCGCCTGCGCAGGGAGCCGAGCCCGCTGCACGGCGCGTCCAGCAGCACCCGGTCGTAGCCCGGCTCGAGGCCGGGGTCGCGGCCGTCGACGGTGTGCACGGTGACCGGCAGTCCGTCGGTGGCCTGCTCCACCAGTGTCGCCCGGTGCGGCAGGTCCTCGACGGCATCGAGGGTGGCGCCGGAGATCGCGGCCAGCGAGCCGAGCACGACCGCCTTGCCGCCGGGCCCTGCGCACAGGTCCAGCCAGCGCTGGTCGGTGCCCTCGACCGGGGCGTTCGCGGCTGCGATGGCGACGAGCTGGCTGCCCTCGTCCTGCACGATCGCCAGCCGCTCGCGGATGGGTTCGGAGTCGGCGAGATCGCCGGTGCCCGAGGGCAGGTGCACGCCATAGGGCGAGTACGGGGCGACGTCACCGCCGGTGATCGCGGCGAGCTCGTCGGCGCTGATCTCGCCGGGCCTGGCGAGCAGGTGGACGGCGGGCCTGGCGTCGTCGGCCCCGAGCGCCGCAGCCAGCTCGGCTCCCCTGTCGCCGAGCGACTCGGCGAACGAGCGCGCCACCCAGCGCGGATGCGCCGTACGCAGGGCCAGGTTACCGATCGGGTCCGTCTGCGGGTCCGGCGCGAGCTGGTCCAGCCACGCCGCCTCGTCCTTCTCGGCCACGTTGCGCAGTACGGCGTTGACGAACCCGGCCACGTGCGAGCCGGCGACCTCGCGGACCAGATCCACCGCCGAGGTCACGGCCGCGTGCGGGGGAATCCGCGTCCGCAGCAGCTGGTAGGCGCCGATGCGCAGCGCGTCGAGCACCACTTTGTCCACTTTGGACAGCGGCCGGTCGAGGCAGGCGGCGATGATCTCGTCGAGCAGACCCTGCGCCCGAGCCGTACCGTAGGTCAGCTCCGTGGCGAGTGCCGCGTCGCGGCCGGTGACGCCACGCTTGCGCAGCAGCTCCGGCAGAATCAAGTTGACGTAGGCGTCGCGCTCGCTGATGGCCCGCAGGGCATCGAACGCGGCACGGCGGGCCGGGTCCTGGGCGGGCGGCTTGCGCGGGCCTTCCTTGCGTGGCGCCGGCCGCCGGCTGCGGTCCGGCTTGCGCTGCCGGCTGCCTGGTGTCATGTGAGGTGCTCCTGCTGCTCGATTCTCGTACCGCGCGCCCAGTCGGTCGCCGGCATGCGTTTCTTGCCCTGTGCCTGTACATCGCCGAGCCGCACCGGGGTGGTCGCGGTCCCTGCGAGCACCTGCTTGCGCTCGACCAGCAGCTCCCCCGGCGCGAGCCCCGGCCCGTCAACGGGGACCACCGGGCCCAGCTTCAGCCGTTCGCCCCGGAACTCCGCCCACGCGCCCGGCTCCGGGGTCATCGAGCGGATGTGCCGGTCGACCGCCGCCGCCGGATCGGTGAACGCGACGCGGGCGTCCGCGACGGTCACCTTGGGCGCGTAGCTCGCACCGCCGGGTTCCTGCGGCACGGCGCGCAGTGCGTCGTCCGCTATCCCGTCCATCGTGGAGCGCAGCAGCGCGGCACCGGACACGGCGAGCCTGCCGAGCAGGTCGCCAGCGGTGTCGGTGGGAGCGATCGGCTCGGTGAGCACACCGAAGACGGGCCCGGCGTCCAGTTCCTCGACGATGCGGAACGTCGACGCACCGGTGATCTCGTCGCCGGCGCGGATCGCGGCCTGCACCGGTGCCGCACCACGCCAGGCGGGCAACAGCGAGAAGTGCAGGTTCACCCAGCCGTGCGGGGGGATGTCCAGCGCCCGCTGCGGCAGCAGCGCACCGTAGGCGACCACCGGGCAGGCGTCGGGTGCCAGCTCGGTGAGCCGGGCGAGGAAGTCCGGATCGCCCGCGCGCTGTGGGGTGAGGACCTCGATGCCGTGCTCGTCGGCGACCGCACCAACGGGCGAGCGCAGCAGCTTGCGGCCACGGCCCGCCGGGGCATCGGGACGCGTGACGACGGCGACCACGTCGTGCCTGCCGGATTCCAGCAGTGTGCACAGTGACGGGACGGCGGGTTCGGAAGTGCCTGCGAACACCAGCCTCATCGGCGATCCGCGGCAGCGACAGAGAGCAACATCGCCAGCCAGTCTACGAGGCCACACAGATGGGAAACGTACGGGCGGGCGGCGCCCAGGCGGCGCTGTGTCCCTGCGGGACGCTGCCGCCTGGATCGCCGCCACGCCTCGGGGTCCGGGGTGTCCCCGAAATTCAGCCGAGACCCCTATCCGCGCGGCCTCTCAGCGCCGCGACCGCCCGCCGGACACGCGCACCCACTGCGGTCAGACGAGGTCGAGCGGATCGAGCTGGATGCGGACCGGGTCGGTTTCCTTGCGAGCATTGCGCAGCGCGTTCACCGCGTGTGCTGCGGCGGCCAGCGCGCGTCCCTCGGCGCGCGGCACCCGCACCAGTGCCCGTTCCCGTTCCGCCCGGCCATCGGCGTCGACCTCGCCGAGCGGAACCGGGCCGAGTACCTCCGCCGACTCCGGCAGCGTGATCTCGTCGAGTAGCGCGGCGACGGCATCCGGCGTGCCCTCGGCACTCGCCATCCGGACGGCGGGCGGGAAACCGAGCTCCTTGCGGTCGGCGAGCTCCAGCTCGGCATGCCAGCCCGGGTCCCATCGCACGAGCGCCTGCACCACCGGGATCGCGGCGTCGGCGCCGACCACGACACGGCCACCCGCACGGGCAGGCCGCACCAGCGCCGCTGCCGCCATCCACCGCCGGAGGGTCTCTTCCGCGGCGCGCAGGTCCTGCCTGCCCAGCAGCGCCCACCCGTCGAGCAACAGCGCGGCGCCGTAGCCGCCCTCGGCGACGGGCTCGGCGCCTGGTGTCGCCACGACCAGCGACGGCTTGGCCGGGACACCGGCGAGCACCTCACCGCCGCCGGACGTGCGTACGGCGACACCGGGGAACGCCCTGCCCAGCTCCTCGGCGGTGCGTTTGGCCCCGACGACGACCGCGCGCAGCCTGCCCGATCCGCAGGTGCCGCACCGGTAGGCCGCGTCCGCGACACCGCACCAGCGGCAGCGCGGCACCCCGGCCTCGCCCCCACCGGGCAGCATGAGCGGACCCGCACAACGCCGGCAGCGGGCCGGCGTGCGGCAGCGGGCGCAGGCCAGCCCCGGCACGTACCCCCGACGGGGCACCTGCACCAGCACCGGGGCACCCGCCGCCAGGCCCGCTCGCGCGGCCTCGAACGCCACCGCGGGCAGCCGTGCGGCGCGGGCGGCCTCGTCACGGGCCACGTCGAAGTCCTCACCGGTCGGCGTCACCCGCGGCGCGCACGCACGCAGCTCCTCGCGTGCCGCGACGATCGGGTGTGCCCAGCCCGACTCGAGCAGCAGCTGCGCTTCGGCAGTGCGGGTGTGCCCGGCAATGAGCACCGACGCGCTGGCAGCGTGTGCGCGCAGCACGAGCACGTCGCGCACCTGTGGATACGGCATGTGCGGGTCGGCGTGCAGGTCGTCGCCGTCGTCCCAGACCACGAACAGCCCCGGGTCGGCGACCGGGGCGAACATCGCCGCCCGGGTGCCGACGACGATCCGCGCGGCGCCCCGCAAAACCGCGAGCCAGCGGCGGTAGCGCTCGGCGGGACCGAGATCGGCCGAGAGGGCGACGACGGCATCGGCCCCGGCGAGCGCGGCGCAGGCCGCATGGACGCGGGCGACGTCGCGGTGGTCGGGCAGGACGAGCACGGCGCCCTTGCCAGCGGCCACGACGGTGGTCGCGAGCTCGGCCAGGCGCGCGGGCCAGTCCTCGCCCGGCAGCGCCTGCCAGACCGCGTGGGCCGCGCGCCCCGCTCGCAGCGCGTCCGCGAACGCCGGGCCCCACGGGTAGCGGTTCCAGCCGGTGACCGGCGGCTCGGCCGGGGTTGGCGCGGGCGCACGGGGCGGTTCCGCCTCGGCCTTGGCATGCCGGGGCGGCACGGCCAGCCGCAGGACGTCGATCAGCGTGCCGCCGTAGCGCTGCGCGACCGAGCGGCACAGTGCCGCCAGCGCTGGCGGCAGGACCTGCTCACTGGAGGTGACCCGTTCCAGGAAAGCCAGCTTGCCCTGGTGTTCGGTCGTGGCGGCACGTTCCAGCAGGAAACCGTCCACCAGCTGCCCTGCGAACCGCACTCGCACGCGGCACCCCGGCACGGCGGCGGCGTCGAGCTCACGCGGCACGTGGTAGTCGAACGTGCGGTCCAGGTGCGCGAGCGGCACATCGACGATCACCCTGGCGACCGGGTCGGATTCCGCGGGCTGCCGCTGCCCCTTGTTGGATCCGCTGTTGGAGCCGCCGCGGGCGCCCTTGGCGGGTTTGGGCTGCGGCAGGTCCCACAGCGGTGCGGTCTCCGGGCGGCTCACGCCGTCTTCTCTACCAGAGCGGTCCCTACCGCGCGGGTGCGGCGTCGAGGCGCCGGGTGAGCAGGTTGAAGACCGGCTGCTCGACCCATCTCGTGAGCGCCCAGCCGAGCAGGATCGCCGTGCCGACGAACGCGGGTACCCAGCCCCACCAGGGCACACCGAGGTCGGCCAGCCTGCGCGCGACGATGGTGCCGATGACGTAGTGCATGAGGTAAACGCCGTAGGAGATGCCGGCGAGCCACCGGATCGGCCGGCTCAGCCGCGTCAGGAACGGCAGGTCCCAGGCCGGCTGGTAGGCGGCGACGCAGATCAGCACCAGCGCGACCGCGAAGGCGATCACGGAGTCGCCGTCCGGCGGGTGCTTGTCGTGCGCGATGAGCACCACGCCGAGCATGCAGTACAGCTGCGCGAAGCTCATCCGGCCCTTCGACCACCGGTAGATCGCCACACCCGCGACCACAAGGTGGGCCCGGTTCAGGCCGGAACCGTCCATGACCATGCTCAGCCACTGCGGCACCGCCATGCCCGGTCCCATGAACAGCACGCGCACGGCGAGCGGCACCAGCAGCACCGCCCACATCACCGCGGTCGCCGCCCGGCCGCGAACCCGGCCGCGCCAGGCGAGCAGTGCGATCGCGGTGAAGGAAGCCACCTGCACCGGCACGGTCCAGTGGGACAGATCGATGTAGTCGACCGAGGCCAGCAACGTGTGCACGAGCGCCAGGTTGCCGACCAGGTCGCCGTAAGCGGGCCGCGGCAGACCCTCCGGTGCGAACAGCAACGTCACCACGAAGATCACCACGACGGCGCCCCAGAAGGCGGGTAGCAGGCGGGCGAGCCGCCGGAACCACCAGCGCAGCGGCGGTTGCTTGCCGATCGTCATCGCGGCGAAGTAGCCGGAGATGACGATGAGGATGGAAGCCCCGAAGGGGAAGTCCATCTGCAGCGGCCCCGGCGGCAGGTCGAAGCCCGGCAGTGTCTGTGGTGCGAGGAACGTGGCGTGGAACGCCAGGACCGCGATGATCCCGAGCACCCGGAGCGCGTCCCAGCTGATGTGGCGCGTGCTCCGGGCCCGCGGTGGAGCCGGTTCCCGGCGCTGCGACGACGCGATCTCCTGAGTGTCCACCACGAGATCGGGAGCCTAGAGCAGCGCCATCACCATGTCACCACTGGGTCGTAATCGTGTCGCGGCGGGGCGGCGTGCGTCAGGCTCCCACGGCCTTGCGCAGGCTGTCGGCGCGGTCGGTGCGCTCCCACGGCAGGTCGAGCTCGGGCCGGCCGAAATGCCCGTAGGCCGAGGTCTGCGTGTAGATCGGGCGCAGCAGGTCGAGGTCACGGATGATCGCCGCGGGCCGCAGGTCGAACACCTCGGCGATCGCCCCCTGGATCTTCAGCGGGTCGACGTGCTCGGTCCCGAACGTCTCCACGAACAACCCCACCGGCGCCGCCTTACCGATCGCGTACGCCACCTGGACCTCCACGCGACCCGCCAGCCCGGCGGCGACCACGTTCTTGGCCACCCACCGCATGGCGTACGCCGCCGAGCGGTCGACCTTCGACGGGTCCTTACCGGAGAACGCGCCACCACCGTGCCGCGCCATCCCGCCGTAGGTGTCCACAATGATCTTGCGACCGGTCAGCCCGGCGTCCCCCATCGGGCCACCCACGACGAACCGGCCCGTCGGGTTCACCAGCAGGCGCAGCTGGGAGCTGTCCAGCTCCACGCCTGCCAGCACCGGGCCCACCACGTGCTCACGCACGTCGACGCCGAGCATCTTCTCCAGGTCGATGCCCTCGGCGTGCTGGCTGGAGACCACCACGGTGTCCAGCCGCACCGCCTGTTCACCGGCGTACTCGATGGTCACCTGGGTCTTGCCGTCCGGGCGCAGGTAGGGCAGCGTCCCGTCCTTGCGCACCGCCGCCAGCCGCTGCGCGAGCCGGTGCGCCAGCGCGACCGGCAGCGGCATCAGCTCCGGCGTGTCCGAGCACGCGTAGCCGAACATCAGGCCCTGGTCACCCGCGCCCTGCCGGTCCAGCTCGTCGAGCGCGTTCTCCAGCCGCGACTCGTAGGCGACGTCCACACCCTGCGCGATGTCCGGCGACTGCGAGCCGATCGCGATGTTCACGCCACAGGAGTTGCCGTCGAACCCCTTGGCCGAGGAGTCGTAGCCGATCTCGAGGATCTTCTCCCGCACGATGGTCGGAATGTCCGCATACGCCTCGGTGGTGACCTCCCCGGCCACGTGCACCTGACCCGTGGTGATCAGCGTCTCGACCGCGACCCGGCTGCGCGGGTCCTTGCCAAGCAGCGCGTCCAGTACGGAGTCGCTGATCGCGTCGCAGATCTTGTCCGGGTGCCCCTCGGTCACCGACTCCGACGTGAACAACCTACGGTTCGACGCGGTCACGACGTCCTCACTCCTCATTCATCAGCTGCCTGCGGGCGAATGCCCCAGACGAGCCTACTGGCGATCCGGTCTGCGCCGCAGTAGCGCGGCCGCCGCATCCCACACTGTGGCCGCGAGCTGCGACTTCGCGCCGAGTGGGATGCGTTCTTCCACACCGTCGGCCGACAGCAGCCAGCCGGTGTTCTCCTCAACCTCGAACGCCTTGCCCTCGCCGACGGCGTTGACCACCAGCAGGTCGCAGCCCTTGCGCTTCAGCTTGGCGCGGGCATGGTCGAGCACACTGCCCCGCTCGTCGCCGGTCTCGGCGGCGAACCCCACGATGATCTGGCTGCTCCGGCGATGCTCGACCAGTCCGGCGAGGATGTCCGGGTTGCGGGTCAGCTCGATCGTCGGGTCGGGCAGGTCGTCCGACTTCTTGATCTTGTTCTCAGCGGTGCTGACGGGACGGAAGTCGGCCACGGCGGCAGCCATGACGACGATGTCGGCCTTCGCCGCGGCCTCCTCGACCGCTGTGGCCAGCTGGAGGGCCGTGGAGACGTGCACGACGTCGGCGCCGGCCGGCTCGGGCAGCGCCTCGGTGTGCGCGGCGACGAGCGTGACCTGGGCACCGCGCTGCGCGGCGACCCTGGCCAGTGCGTAGCCCTGTTTGCCGGACGAGCGGTTGCCGAGGTGGCGGACCGGGTCGAGTGGTTCCCGCGTGCCGCCGGCCGAGACGACGACCCGGACTCCCTCCAGGTCACGCGGCAACGCGTCGGCGCGGGCCAGCAGCAGGCGGGCGATGTCGACGATCTCGCGTGGATCGGCGAGCCTGCCCTTGCCGGTGTCGGCGCCGGTGAGCCTGCCCGAGGCCGGCTCGGTCACCACGGCTCCCCGCGATCGGAGCAGGGCGACGTTGGCGCGAGTCGCTGGGTGCTCCCACATCTCCGTGTGCATGGCGGGGAAGAAGGCGACCGGGCACCGGGCGGTGAGCAGGGTGTTGGTCAGCAGGTCGTCCGCGAGGCCGTGCGCCGCCCTGGCCAGCAGGTCGGCGGTGGCGGGAACGACGAGCACGAGGTCGGCCTCCTTGCCGACACGCACGTGCTGGACGTCGGGCACGTCGGTGAACACCCCGGTGTGCACGGGATGCCCCGACAGTGCCTCGAAGGTCGCCGCGCCGACGAAGTTCAGCGCGGCCGCGGTGGGCACGACGCGGACGTCGTGCCCGGTCTCGGTGAGCCCGCGCAGGACCTCGCACGCCTTGTAGGCCGCGATGCCTCCGCCCACCCCGAGGACGACACGAGGTTGCGGGCGCACCGCGCCGCTACTCGCCTTCGGTGTGCTCGAGCAGGCCGGCGTGGATCTCGCGCAGGGCGATCGACAGCGGCTTCTCCCGCGGACCCGGCTCGACGAGCGGGCCGACGTACTCGAGCAGGCCCTCACCGAGCTGCGCGTAGTAGTCGTTGATCTGGCGGGCACGCTTGGCCGAGTAAATCACCAGCGCGTACTTGGAGCTGACCTTCTCGAGCAGGTCGTCGATAGGCGGGTTGGTAATGCCCTCGAGGTGTTCGCTCTGCGGGCCCAACGTCATCGCGGTCACTAACTGTGCTCCGAATCGTCGAAAGCGGTATCTTCGCCGGTCACCAAGCTTAGCAACTCGCGCGCGGCGGTCTGCACGTCGGCGTTCACCACCTGCGCGTCGAACTCCGCCGCGGCCGCGAGCTCACGCTGCGCTTCCGTCAGACGGGCCTGCACGGCGTCGTCGGCCTCGGTACCCCGGCCGGTGAGCCTGCCGACCAGCTCGCCCCATGAGGGCGGCAGCAGCATGACCAGCTGGGCGTCCGGCATCGCGGCCCGCACCTGCCGTGCGCCCTGTAGCTCGATCTCCAGCACCGCGGGCCGCCCCGACCGCAGCGCCGCCTCGACCGGCGCTCGGGGGGTGCCGTAGCTGTTGCCGGCGAACTCGGCGTGTTCGAGGAGCTCACCTTTGGTGACCATCGCCTCGAAGGTGTCCCGCTCGATGAAGTGGTAGTGCTCGCCGTCGACCTCGCCGGGCCGCGGCGTGCGGGTGGTCACCGAGACACTGAAGTAGATGTCGGGGCACAGCCGCCGCAGTTCGGCAACGACGCTGGACTTGCCGACCCCCGATGGTCCGGATACGACAGTGAGCCGGTGCCGCGCCGTCTCAGCCGGCACCGGCTCACCATCGGTCTGTCCTGCGACCGGCACATGATCGCGCCGCCGGGGCTCTGGCTCGGTCATCGTTCCACCGTTTCCGCCATCGGTTCGCCCCGCCGCCGCGATCATGCGGGCTGCTGCCCTCCGGTCCTGGCCGCCGCGAACGCCGGCCTCGATCGAGCCGCGGTGTAGCTGCTCACTCACTCGCCGCTGAACTCGGCGAGCAGCGCTTTGCGCTGCCGGTCGCCGAGGCCGCGCAGCCGGCGACTGGTAGCGATCTCGAGACGCTCCATCGTCTGCTGCGCACGCACCTTGCCCACGCCCGGCAGAGCCTCCAGCAAAGCGGAGACCTTCATCTTGCCGAGGACCTCGTCCTCGTCGGCCTGCTTCAGCACGTCGGCGAGGGTGGTGCCGCCGCGCTTGAGCCGTTCCTTGAGCTCCGCGCGGGCGCGACGGGCGGCGGCGGCCTTCTCCAGCGCCGCAGCACGCTGTTCCTCGGTGAGCTGGGGAAGTGCCACGTTTTCCTCCGGTATTACTCAAATTCTGGGTGGGTGTGGCGACCGTACCCACCCTCGACCTGGACTCACAATGCGGGGGTGGGCGCCGATCGCATCACCCGGGCGCCGTATAGCGGCCTGGTGGATGGTGCTCTCGTGACGCGACTGGGCGCCGCGGCACGACCAGAGACGACCCTACTCACTTCTGGCGTCGCGGTGTCAGCCCGCGACCAGTGAATCCGTTTTCCGGTGCGGCGCCGACACCCCCGCCTGCGCCACGCCGATTACCCTAGTGCAAGATCAACATGTGCTTCGACCAGGGCAGGAACTCCGCATCACGGCCGGCAGGCAACCCGCAGCAGGCTCTCCTGGGTGCGTAGCACCGCGGCACGCAGCGCCGTCGCGTCCGGCCCCTCCCGCAGCAGTCCACGCGACGATGCGGGCAGCACCGAGGGAAGACTGTCGCCGAACACCGCAGGCAGGTCGTCCGCGGTCGCGCCCTGCTCGCCGAACCCGGGCGCCAAGATTGGCCCGTTCAGCCCAGTGAGGTCGAGCTCGCCAGGCCGGTTGGTGGCGCCGACGACCACGCCGGTGGCGCCGAGCGGAACGGCTCCCGCGTTGCGCCGTGCCGCGTCGTCCACAATGGACTGGGCGACCGTCCTGCCGTTGGTGTCGGCCCGCTGCAGCCCCGCCCCGTCGGGGTTGGAGGTGCGCGCCAGTACGAACACTCCCCTGCCGCTCGCCTCTGCCGCCGCGAACGCCGGCTCGAGCGCGCCGAAGCCGAGATAGGGCGACACGGTGATCGCGTCGGCCGCCAGCGGGGCGTCCTCGCCGAGGTAGGCCTGCGCGTAGGCGGCCATGGTCGAGCCGATGTCGCCTCGCTTGACGTCCAGCAGCACCAGCGCGCCCGCCTGCCTGGCATGGGCGAGCACGCGTTCCAGTACGGCGATCCCCGCGGCGCCGTACGCCTCGAAGAACGCCGACTGGGGCTTGAGCACGGCGACGTGCGGCGCGATGGCGTCGGTGGCCGTCAGCGCGAACGTCTCCAGGCCACGTACGCCACCAGGCAGGTCCCAGGCCTCCAGCAGCGCCGGATGCGGGTCCACCCCCGCACACAGTGGCCCACGCTGTGCCACCGCGTCCGCGAGCCGTTTCCCGAACCCCTCGAACCCCTCAGCCATGCCGTGACCCTTCGGTCTTGTCCCCCAAGGCCACCTTGGTTGCGCCCACCCGTCTCCCACCACCGCCCAAACCGAGACGCTTCGCGCCGCAGTGTTTGATTCCTGCAACCAAGGTGGCCTTGGGGAGCGTTTCGCTTCCACTCACGACCGGCCGCGCAGGGACGCCTGGAGGTGCTGCAGCGAGCGGACCCCGATGTCACCCCGGATGAGCGCCTCGATGCCGTGTACGGCCGCGGCAGCGCCCTGGACAGTGGTGACGCACGGGATGCCCCGCGACACAGCGGCGGTCCGGATCTCGTAGCCGTCGATGCGGGGCCCGCTGTTGCCGTACGGCGTGTTGATGACCATGTCGACCCCGCCGTCGAGGATCACCTCGACGATGTTCGGCTCGTCGGCGGTGCTGCCCTGGTAGTGCTTGCGCACGACCGTGCACGGCACCCCGTTGCGCCGCAGTACCTCCGCCGTGCCCGAGGTCGCCAGCACCTCGAAGCCGAGGTCGGCGAGCCGCTTCACCGGGAAGACCAGCGAGCGCTTGTCCCTGTTGGCGACGGACACGAACACCTTGCCCGAGGTCGGCAACGACCCGTAGGCACCGGCCTGCGACTTCGCGAAAGCCGTGCCGAAGGAGGTGTCGACACCCATGACCTCGCCGGTGGACTTCATCTCCGGCCCGAGCAGGGAGTCCACTCCCTGACCCTCCGGCGTGCGGAAGCGGTGGAAGGGCAGCACGGCCTCCTTCACCGCCACCGGCGAGTCGACCGGCAGACGGCCACCGTCGCCCTGCTGCGGCAGCACACCGCGTGCACGCAGGTCCTTGATCGAGGAGCCCGTCATCAGCAGCGCCGCGGCCTTGGCCAGCGGCACGGCCGTCGCCTTCGACACGAACGGCACCGTGCGCGAGGCCCGCGGGTTCGCCTCCAGCACGTAGAGCACATCGTCCTTGAGTGCGTACTGCACGTTGAGAAGGCCGCGCACACCGACTCCCCGCGCGATGGCCTCGGTGCAGCGGCGCACCTCCTCCAGATCGGTGTGCCCCAGCGTGATCGGCGGCAGCGCACATGCCGAGTCGCCGGAGTGGATGCCGGCCTCCTCGATGTGCTCCATGACGCCGCCCAGGTACAGCTCCTCGCCGTCGAACAGGGCGTCCACGTCGATCTCGATCGCGTCGTCGAGGAACCGGTCCACCAGCACCGGATGCTCGGGAGTGACCTCCGTGGCGCGCTGGATGTAGCCGGCCAGCGACGCTTCGTCGTAGACGATCTCCATGCCACGGCCGCCCAGCACGTACGACGGGCGCACGAGCACCGGGTAGCCGATCTCGTCGGCGATCCGCTTGGCGCCCGCGAACGAGGTCGCCGTGCCGTACTGCGGAGCGGGCAGTCCGGCCGAGCGCAGCACGTCGCCGAAGGCGCCACGGTCCTCGGCAAGGTGAATGGCCTGCGGTGGGGTGCCCACGATCGGCACACCCGCATCCGCGAGCCGCCTCGCCAGACCCAGCGGGGTCTGCCCGCCGAGCTGCACGATCACACCGGCCACCGTGCCCGACGCCTGCTCGGCACGGACCACTTCGAGCACGTCCTCGAAGGTCAGCGGCTCGAAGTACAGGCGGTCGGAGGTGTCGTAGTCGGTCGACACCGTCTCCGGGTTGCAGTTGACCATCACGGCCTCGAACCCGGCCTCGCGCAGGGCGAGCGCCGCGTGCACACAGGAGTAGTCGAACTCGATGCCCTGCCCGATGCGGTTCGGGCCGGAGCCGAGGATCAGCACCTTCGGCTTGCCGTTCTGCGCCGCGACCTCCGACTCCGCCGCGGCGTCGGACTCGTAGGCCGAATAGTGGTACGGCGTCTTCGCGGCGAACTCCGCCGCGCACGTGTCGACGGTCTTGAACACCGGATGCACGCCGAGCCGGTGCCGCAAGGTCCGCACGCCGTCCTCACCGGCCAGTTCGGGTCGCAGGGCGGCGACCTGCCGGTCGGAAAGGCCGGTGCGCTTGGCCCGCCGCAGCAACGGCTCGTCCAGCACGGGCGCGTCCCTGACCTCGGCGCCGACCTCGCCGATCAGCGCGATCTGGTCGATGAACCACGGGTCGATGCCGCTGGCCTCGTGCACCTGCGCCGGCGTCGCACCGAGCCGCAGGGCACGTTCGACGGCGTAGAGCCTGCCCTCGTGCCCGGTACGCAGGTCCGCCAGCGTCGACTCCAGTGTGGCGCCCTCGGGATCGGGACGGGTCCAGAAGCCGACGCGCTTGGTCTCCAGCGAGCGCATGGCCTTGCCGAGCGCCTCGGCGAAGCTGCGGCCGAGCGACATCGCCTCACCGACGCTCTTCATCGTCGTCGTCAGCGTCGGATCGGCGCCGGGGAACTTCTCGAACGCGAACCGCGGCATCTTGACGACCACGTAGTCGAGCGTCGGCTCGAAGCTGGCCGGGGTCTCGCCGGTGATGTCGTTGCTGATCTCGTCGAGCGTGTAGCCGATCGCCAGCTTCGCGGCGATCTTGGCGATCGGGAACCCGGTCGCCTTCGACGCCAGCGCCGAAGAACGCGACACCCGCGGGTTCATCTCGATCACGACCATGCGCCCGTCGCGCGGGTTGATCGCGAACTGGATGTTGCAGCCGCCGGTGTCGACGCCGACCTCGCGCAGCACGTCGATACCGACGTTGCGCATGTGCTGGTACTCGCGGTCGGTCAGGGTCATCGCCGGCGCGACGGTGACCGAGTCGCCGGTGTGCACGCCCATCGGGTCCACGTTCTCGATCGAGCACACCACCACGACGTTGTCGTGCCGGTCGCGCATCAGCTCGAGCTCGTACTCCTTCCAGCCGAGCACGCTCTCCTCGATGAGCACCTCGGTGACCGGGCTCTCCTCAAGGCCGATGGAGGCGAGCCGCTCGAGCTCCTCGTCGGTGTGGGCCATCCCCGAGCCGAGGCCGCCCATCGTGAACGACGGCCGGATGACCACCGGCAGCCCGACCTCGGCGACGGTCCCGCGCACCTCGTCCATCGAGTGGCACACGGCGCTGCGTGGCACCTCGGCGCCGACGGCACGCACGATGTCTTTGAACTTCTGCCGGTCCTCACCGCGCTGGATCGCGTCGATGTCGGCGCCGATGAGCTCGACGCCGTACTTTTCCAGTACCCCGCGCTCGTGTAGCGCGACGGCGCAGTTGAGGGCGGTCTGGCCGCCCAGCGTGGCGAGCAGCGCGTCGGGCCGTTCCGCGGCGATGACCTTCTCGACGTAGTCGGGGTTGACCGGCTCGATGTAGGTGGCGTCGGCGAACTCCGGGTCCGTCATGATCGTGGCGGGGTTGGAGTTGACGAGGCTGACCCGCAGGCCCTCCTCCCGAAGCACCCGGCAGGCCTGGGTGCCGGAGTAGTCGAACTCGGCGGCCTGACCGATCACGATCGGTCCGGAACCGATGACGAGAACGTGCTCGATGTCAGTGCGTTTGGGCATTACTTCTGCTTCTCCAGTGCTTCGCGGGACACCCGCACCCGGTCGGCCCCCGCGGGCGGGGCTGCGCGATTGTGGCCCGCGCGTGCCTCCATCAAGGTCACGAACTCGTCGAACAGCGGGTTGGCGTCGTGCGGGCCCGCCGCCGCCTCCGGGTGGTACTGCACCGAGAAGGCGGGAACGTCCTCGCAGCGCAGCCCCTCGACCGTGCCGTCGTTGGCGCAGTAGTGGCTGACCTTCGTCGCACCGAACGGGGACTCGAACCGCTGCCCCGGCTCACCTTCCAGGGCGAAACCGTGGTTCTGTGCGGTGATGGCCACCCGGCCGGTCTCGATGTCGAGCACCGGGACGTTGATGCCGCGGTGGCCGAAGCGCATCTTGTACGTGCGCAGGCCCAGCGCCCTGCCGAGGATCTGGTTGCCGAAGCAGATGCCGAACAGCGGCAGCTGCTGCCCCAGCACGGCCTTGGTCAGCTCGATGGCGTGGGTCTGCGTCTCGGGGTCACCGGGACCGTTCGACAGGAACACACCGTCCGGTTCGACGGCCAGCAGGTCTTCCAACGTCGATCCGCCGGGCAGCACGTGCACCTCGATGCCGCGTTTCGCCAGCTGCCGGGGGGTGTTCGCCTTGATGCCGAGGTCGAGCGCGGCGACACGGTAGCGCCGCTCGCCCTGCGCCGGCACGACGTAGGGCTGCCGTGTGGTCACCTGACCCGCGAGGTCGGCGCCCTTCATCGACGGGCTCGCCAGCACCTGCGTGACCAGCTCGTCGTCCGGCGCGAGCGCGTCACCGGAGAACACCCCGGCCCGCATCGCGCCGTGTTCCCGGATGTGCCGGGTGAGCGTCCGCGTGTCGACCTCGGCGATACCGACGATGCCCTGCGTGGCGAGCTCCTCGTCGAGGGAGCGCCTCGACCGCCAGTTGGACGGCGTGCGCGCCGGATCGCGCACGACGTAGCCCGCGACCCAGATCCGGGACGACTCGTCGTCCTCGTCGTTCCAGCCGGTGTTGCCGATCTGCGGCGCGGTCTGCGCGACGATCTGTCCCCTGTACGAGGGGTCGGTCAGCGTCTCCTGGTAGCCGGTCATGCCGGTGCAGAACACGACCTCCCCGAGCGTGGCACCCTGCGCGCCGTAGGCCGCGCCGCGGAACACCCGGCCGTCCTCGAGCACCAGCGCCGCCGGTGTGCGCGTTCCGCTCATACCTGGGCACCTCCCTTGACCTGAGCGATCCACTGTGGATAGACACCGATGTCGTCACCCCGGAACCCGGTGTCGAGCTCGGTTTCCCCTAGCCGCCAGCTGACCACCAGCAGGCTTTCCGTGCCCATGACCTTGCCGGCCATCCCCCTTCCGGTCTTGACGTCCACAATGGATTCCCGGGGAATCCAGAATCCGGTGGCACCCACGCGGTCCACCTCGATGCCGCCGTCGTGGTAGCGCAACACCGCTGGCCCGCGCAGGCCGACCCCGCGTGTCACCACCCGCTCCTGCCAGTGTCCGGCCGTCGTCGTCGCGACGTACAGCCCCTTGGCGTCGAGCACCGGCTCACCGAGGTCGTCCGGAACCTGCGGGAACGGCGGGAAACGGACACTCTGCGCGCGCGCCTGGCGTCGCCAGCCGCGCCACATCCCGTAGACGCAGAGTGCGAAGAACACGACGACGACCAGCGAAAGAAGCAGCCTTTCCATCAGTCAATCTTCCCTTCCCGCGACGTAATCCGCCCGCGCAGGAGCGTGGCGCTCACCACGGCCGGCAGCCGCATTCCCTCGTATGGCGTGTTGGCGGAAATACTCGCCAGCTCGGCGCCGCGCACGGTCCACTCGGTGTCCGGGTCGACCAGCACGAGGTTCGCCGGCTCCCCGGCCTCCAGCGGCCGGCCCTGGTCGGGCAGCCCGGCGATCTCGGCTGGCCGCTCGCTCATGACCCTGGCCACCCCGCGCCAGTCGAGCAGGCCCGGCCGCACCATCGTCTCCACGACGATCGACAGCGCGGTCTGCAGGCCCAGCATGCCCGGGCGGGCCGCCGCCCACTCACAGTCCTTGTCCTGCACGGCGTGCGGCGCGTGGTCGGTCGCCACGCAGTCGATCACGCCGTCGGTCAGCGCCTGGCGCATCCGCTCGGCATCGGCCTCGGCGCGCAGCGGCGGGTTGACCTTGTTCACCGGGTCGTAGGTCGCGAGCCGCTCGTCGGTCAGCAGCAGGTGATGCGGTGTCACCTCGGCCGACACATCGATGCCGAGTCCCTTCGCCCAGCTCAGCACGTCCACGGTGCCGGTGGTCGACACGTGACACACGTGCAGCCGGGCACCGGCGTGCCTGGCCAGGACACAGTCGCGCGCGACGATCGACTCCTCGGCCGAGGCCGGCCAACCGGGATAACCGAACCGCGAGGCCCGCTCACCCTCGTGGGCCTGCGCCCCGACGGTCAGCCGCGGCTCCTCGGCGTGCTGGGCCACCACGGTGCCGAGCGCCGTCGAGTACTCCAGCGCCCGCCGCATGAGCAGCGGGTCTGCCACGCAGTGCCCGTCGTCGGAGAACATCCGCACCCCGGCCACCGACTTGGCCATCGTGCCCATCTCGGCGAGCCGCTCGCCACGAAGGCCGACCGTGACGGCGCCGACCGGATGGACGTCGACCAGCCCGATCTCCCTGCCCCGCCGCCACACGTGCTCCACCACCACCGCGTTGTCGGCCACCGGGTCGGTGTTGGCCATCGCGAACACGGCCGTGTAGCCGCCGAGTGCGGCCGCCGCCGAGCCGGTCTCGACGGTCTCGGTGTCCTCCCGGCCGGGCTCGCGCAGGTGGGTGTGCAGATCGACGAACCCGGGCAGCAGAACATGGCCCGCCGCCTCGATCACGTCGGCGTCCGCCGGCGCGGCGACCGTGCCGATCTCGGCGATGATCCCGTCGGCGACGAGCACATCGACCGGCTCCCCCTCGCCATAGCGGCGCGCGCCCCGGATGACGGTGGTGCCCCTGGTCAAGATTTGTCCTCCGTATTCTGCGGGACACCCGCACCCGGTCGGCGACCGTGACCACAAGGCACACAATGATCAACCACGCTCGCCTCCGTCTCCTGCCAAGAGGTGGTACAGCACGGCCATCCGCACGTGGACGCCGTTGCGGACCTGTTCGGTGATCGCCGACTGCGGCGCGTCCGCGACGGC
The DNA here is from genome assembly GCF_040645195.1 of Saccharomonospora sp. NPDC046836. NCBI lineage: Bacteria > Bacillati > Actinomycetota > Actinomycetes > Pseudonocardiales > Pseudonocardiaceae > Saccharomonospora > Saccharomonospora sp. NPDC046836. The sequence continues at coordinate 115,469 of NZ_JBEYXW010000006.1, read as the reverse complement.
GGAGCCGATCTCCATCCCGCGCAGCATCGGTCCCGGATGCAGCACCACGGCGTCCTCGGGCAGCAGGCGAAGCCGTGCCTCGTTGAGCCCGTAGGCGATCGAATACTCCCGAGCCGACGGGAAGAAGCCGCCGTGCATGCGCTCGGCCTGCACGCGCAGCATCATCACCGCGTCGGCGGCGGGCAGCTCGGCGTCGAGGTCGTGCGCGACGGTGACCGGCCAGGCCCGTACACCGGCGGGCAGCAGCGTCGGCGGCGCGACGAGCACCACCTCGGCGCCGAGGGTGGCGAGCAGGTGGACGTTGGAGCGGGCGACCCGGCTGTGCAGGACGTCGCCGACGATCGCGATGCGCCTGCCGGCGAGCCCGCCGAGCCGCTCCCGCAACGTCGCCGCGTCCAGCAGCGCCTGCGTCGGGTGCTCGTGCATGCCGTCACCGGCGTTCACCACCGCGGTGCCCGCGTCGGCGAGCCAGCCGGCCAGCCGGTGCGCGGCCCCGGTCGCGGGATGGCGGATGATCACACAGTCGGCTCCGGCGGCGGCCAGCGTGAGTGCGGTGTCACGCAGCGACTCACCCTTGCCGACCGAGGATCCGCTGGCCGAGACGTTGATCACGTCTGCGCTCATCCACTTCCCCGCGATCTCGAAGGAGACCCTGGTGCGGGTGGAGTTCTCGTAGAACAGGGTGACGACGGTGCGCCCGCGCAGCGTCGGCAGCTTGCGCACCTCCCTGCCGAGCAGAGTGCGCTTGAGTTCGTCGGCGGTGTCCAGCACCGCGGTCGCCGCATCGGCGGCGAGGCCGTCCGTGGTCAGCAGGTGTTTCATCGGCGCTCCCCCAGCAGCACGGCGTCGCGGCCGTCGGTCTCGGTGAGCAGCACCGAGACCTCCTCCGAACGGGAGGTGGGCACGTTCTTGCCCACGTAATCGGCCCGGATCGGCAGCTCCCGGTGACCCCGGTCGACCAGCACCGCGAGCTGCACGGCGCGGGGCCTGCCGTGGTCGCGCAACGCGTCCAGAGCAGCGCGGATGGTGCGACCGGAGAAGAGCACATCGTCGACGAGGATCACGATCGCGTCGTCGATACCGCTAACCGGCAGCTGCGTCTGCGCGAGCGGCCGGGTCGGCTTGTGCCGGAGATCATCACGGTAGAGGGTGACGTCGAGTGCTCCGCTGGGCACCTCGGTGCCGGAGAACTCGGTGATGCGCTCGCCGAGCCGGGTCGCGAGCGGGATGCCTCTGGTCGGAATGCCCAGCAGCACGGGCTGGGGCGTGTCCCCGGCACCGAGCGCAGTTTTCTCAATGACCTGATGGGCCATTCGGGCGATGGTGCGCGCGACGTCCCCGGCTGAGAGCAGTTCACGCTCGGCCGGCTCCGTCGCGCCACGTGGGCGTGGCGCCACGGTAGACCTCCTTCCCCGCCTCACGGGACGGGTCCTTAAAGGATGTCGATTCCCCCGATCCAGCGGGGAACCGCACAGACAGTAGCAGGTCGCGCGCCTCAGCCTTCCGGGTGGTGCGACGAGAGCGGATACCGCCTGGAAGGGATGCACTGCTTGACCTGGTGACGACAAGGAGTAACCATTACTCTGAGTATTCGACTTAGGAGTTCCCTGTCGGTCATCCGGGCCGTACTTGGGGTGAGGAAACGGAGAACCACCAGATGGGCGATTACGCCAAGGCGCTCGGGGCAAAGCTCCGCGGAATCCGCCAGCAACAGGGCCTGTCCCTGCACGGGGTCGAGCAGAAGTCGGGCGGCCGCTGGAAGGCAGTCGTCGTGGGCTCCTACGAGCGCGGCGATCGTGCGGTCACCGTCCAGAAGCTGGCCGAGCTCGCCGACTTCTACGGTGTCCCGGTAGTCGAGCTGCTGCCCGAGGGCCGGGTGCCGTCCGGCGCCGAACCCGCAACCAAGATCGTGATAAACCTGGAGCGGCTGCAGCAGCTGCCCGCCGAGAAGGTGGGTCCGCTGGCACGCTACGCCGCCACGATCCAGAGCCAGCGTGGCGACTACAACGGCAAGGTGCTCTCGATCCGCACCGAGGACCTGCGGTCATTGGCGATCATCTATGACATGACGCCGGGTGAGCTCACCGAACAGCTCATCGACTGGGGAGTCCTGCCGCCCGAGGCACGGCCCTCGAAGGAAGACTGACTCCGCATCCCCTGCTGCGCGAGGCACACGACGGTCGCGCAGCGGGGGCAGGTCGCGGCGGGTCAGAGCACGGCACGCAACCGGTCGGCTATGTTGCCGATCCGGCCGAGCACGCCGTTGACGAACCGCGGCGAATCGTCGGTGGACAGCTCCTTGGCGAGGCCGACCGCCTCGTCGATGGCCACCGGGTCCGGGACGTCGGCTGACCACAGCATCTCGTAGACGCCGATCCGCAGTATCGCGAGATCGACCGGCGGCATCCGGCTGAGTGTCCAGCCGTGGGCATGTTCGGCCAGCAGCTCGTCGATGTGTTCGCGCTGCGCTGCGACACCCTCCACCAGGGAGATCGTGTAGTCACTGATCGGATCCACGTCGAGGGAGCCGATCCGCTCGGTGAGCAATGTCACCGGGTCCGCCGAGCGCTGCGCCCCTTCGTAGAGGAACTCCACCGCGCGACGGCGTGAGGCGTGGCGGCTGATGGGCCTGCCGCGCCGGGAGGAGGCGTCCTGGCTCACCGCTCCTGCCACTCCACGTGATGCGACACCGTGCTCACGCGCGGCCGAGGTAGCGGCCGTCGCGGGTGTCGACCTTGACCTTCTCGCCGGTGCTGACGAAGAGCGGCACCTGGATCTCGGCGCCCGTCTCCAGCGTCGCGGGCTTGGTGCCACCGGTCGACCGGTCGCCCTGCAGCCCCGGGTCGGTGTGCTGGATGATCAGCTCGACCGACGTCGGCAGCTCGATGTACAGCGGGGTGCCCTCGTGCACCGCGACCTGCGCCTCGCTGTTCTCGAGCAGGAAGTTGGCGCCGTCGCCGACCGTCTCGGCGCTCACGTTGATCTGCTCGAAGGTCTCGCTGTCCATGAAGACGTAGTCGGAGCCGTCGTTGTACAGGTAGGTCATGTTCCGGCGGTCGACCGTCGCGGTGTCGACCTTGGTGCCCGCGTTGAACGTCTTGTCGACCACCTTGCCCGACAGCACGTGCTTGAGCGTGGTCCGCACGAACGCACCGCCCTTGCCGGGCTTGACGTGCTGGAAGTTCACGACGGACCAGAGCTGGCCGTCCAGGTTCAGGACCAGGCCGTTCTTCAGGTCGTTGGTGGTGGCCACTGCTGTGAGTTCTCCTGTAGTCCGGGTGGGCCGCGCCTAGACGACCACGAGTTCCTTGGTGCTGAGGGTGAGGAGCTCGGGAGTGCCCTCCCGCACGACGAGCGTGTCCTCGATGCGCACACCACCGCGGCCGGCGAGATAGACGCCGGGTTCGACGGTGACCGCCATACCGGCGGATAGTGTACCGGCGGCGGTCGCGGCCAGGCTGGGAGCCTCGTGGATCTGCAGACCGACACCGTGCCCGAGGCCATGGGCGAACTCCTCGCCACGCCCCGCCTCCGCGATGACGTCCCGCGCGGCCTTGTCCACCGCGGCCACGTCCGCACCCGGGTAAACGGCCGCGCGACCGGCTGCCTGGGCGTGCCGGACCAGGTCGTAGATCTCGCGCTGCCAGCCGGCGGGCTCGCCGAGCACCAGCGTGCGTGTCATGTCGGAGTGGTACCCGTCGACGGTCGCCCCGAAATCCAGCTTGACGAAGTCGCCAGCGGCCAGTGGCGTTCCGGTGGGCCGGTGGTGCGGGATGGCCGAGTTCGCGCCCGCCGCCACGATGGTGGCGAACGACGGGCCCTCCGAACCGTGGTCCAGCATCCGGCTCTCCAGCTCCCGTGCGACCTCGCGCTCGGTGCGGCCAGGGCGCAGGCCCCCGTGCTCGATCAGGCCGGCCAGCGCGCGGTCGGCCGCGGCGCAGGCCTGGCGCAACGCCTCGACCTCGGCCTCGTCCTTGATCACCCGCAGCTGCTCGACCAGGCCAGGAGCGCGGGCGAGCCGCACATGTCCCGCCGTTTCCTGGTAAGCAACGTGCTGTTCGACGCTGACGTACTGGCTCTCGAAACCAGTCTGCCCGTACCGGCCAGGGTCGGCTGCGGCGTGCGCGAGGAGCGCCGCTGCGCTCGCCCGGTCCAGGATGTGCTCGAGATCCGGCACCTCGGCAGCGGCCTGCGTGGTGTAGCGGCCGTCGGTGCAGAACACGGTCCCGGCGTCGCCGCCGGCGTGCAGCAGCAGCGCCGCGTTGGACCCGGTGAACCCGGTGAGGTAACGGATGTTCAGCAGATCGGTGACGAGCAGCGCGTCGAGTTCGGCCTCGTGGAGCAGCGCACGGAGCGCGTCGCGGCGGACGGCGCGGAACTCGCTGCCGGTGCGGGAGATCGGAGCCACCGGCCCAGCTTAGAACTCGCCGCGACCGACACTGACGCCGCGCTTGTCACGATCGGCTCCGCCAGGCTCATCCACCAGGCTCGCCGCCCGCTGATCCGAGACATGCCCGACCTTTGTAGAACTCGCGCGACCGACACTGACGCCGCGCTTGTCACGATCAGCTCCACCAGGCTCATCCACCAGGCTCGCCGCCCGCTGACCCGAAATCCCTATCTGCCCGACCTTGTAGGTCTCGCCACGACCGACACTGACGCCGTGCTCGTCACGATCAGCTCCACCAGGCTCATCCACCAGGCTCGCCGCCCGCTGATCCGAGACATGCCCGACCTTTGCAGAACTCGCCGCGACCGACACTGACGCCGCGCTTGTCACGATCGGCTCCGCCGGGCTCGTTCCACCAGGCTCTACAGTGGGCCGATGCCGCCCTGGGTTGCTCGCGGACTCGGCATGGCCGTGCTGCATGCCGCCGCCACCGTCGCGCTCGCGAAGATCGCGGTCTACCAGCCGACCGAGTCGACGTTGCGCACTGCCGTGGTGCTAGCGCTGCTGGTGGGGGCCGCTGTGCTGTGGGGTGCGGTCGACGGCTGGCGCCGGCTGCCGGACGCGAGCCGTGGCTGGTTCGTCGGCGCACTCGTCGCCGGGCCGCTGTCCGGTGTGCTCGCCGTCCTCGGGCGCGCGGCGTTCGTCGACCAGACGGGCATCAGTGAGCTCGGCGTCGCCCTGACCGGAGGGGCCGCGTTCACCGCCCTGCTCATCCTCGTCCCCGCGGGGCTCGGGTTGCTGGTCGGCGGCAGGCTCGCCCAGCCAGCACAAGCCGGGGACGGCGCGACCACCGAACCTGGGAAGCCCTCGCCTCGGCCGCGGCGGCCGAAGGTCGGCCCCACTGGCTAGACCACTCAGCCACTCAGCCACCTGCGCCCAACGTCGGCCCGGCCGGGTAGGTCTCCCATTCCTGGCGGCTCACCGGCTCGGCGGTCGAGCCGTTCAGTTCGATTGCCGCCGGAGGCACGACCGGCCACAGCGTGCCGTCGATGACGAACCCGGCCCCGAGCCCTGGCGCCTCCACGGCCTGCGCAGCCGACGGCAGCCGTGCGGTGACCGGAATCCGATCCAGTACGGCGAGCCGCTCGTCGAGCACCACGTCGGCGATCTCGGTGGCCACCGATCGGCGGTCGACCCGCACCACGGCGCCGCCGACCACCAGGTCCATCGTGCGGACTGGTGACGGCATGGCGAAGCCGTCGAGCACCGCCAGCGCGCGTCCGGCATCGGCGCACCCGTCCAGGCCGTGCACATCGAGCCCGTAGTGGCGCAGTGCCGTTGGCGCGTTGGCCCTGCCGATCACGGTCGCGTGGATGACGTCGACCGGGACCCGCCCGCAGGGGTCCCCGGCCGATATCGGAGCGTGCCCGTCGGGCTGACGGACCAAGCCGGGACCTTCCTCCCATTTGTCCGGGATGAGCACGGGCTCGTACGGCGTGGCCGTGAAGTCGCGGTTCCAGAAGGTGATCGTGGTGCCACCCGAGGTCTGGTGCGCGATGGCGAAGGCGTCCAGCGCGTCCACCCACATCAGGTCCGCGCTGAACGCGTCGACCAGCGAGCGTGTGCGGTCGGTCGCCGTGTGCGGCACTGGGACGAAGCCCTGCGCTCCCAGGGCCTCGACACCGGCGGCGAAGGTGGGGTCCTTGGCCCGCAGGAGGAACTGCCCCGCACCGTTCCAGCCGGCCGCGCGGCCGGTGGTGTCGGTGAACATCAGGTAGAACCAGCCGTCGAGGTAGACGGCCGCCGGTTGCCCGGCACCGTAGGTGTTGTCCCGGCGGGTGTCGTGGGCGGGGCGGACGATCGGCTCGTCGTCGAGCCTGGTCCAGTTCCGGCCGTCGGTGCTGGTGACCACGCCGATCGCGTTGCCGTGTTCGTGGCTGCCCGCCGCACCCGTGTAGTACAGGTAGTAGGTTCCGTCGACCCTGATGACCGACGGGTCGCAGGTGTGCACCGCATCGAAGGCGCCGGGGTTTCCGGACAGTACAGCCTCCGGGATGCCACCGCCGGGGCCGGTGAACGGCCCGTCCGGCGAGTCCGCCTGCGCGTACAGGATGTCGTCACCGGGCGGTGGGGCGCTGCTGTACTGGCTGCACCACCACATCCGGGTCCGCCCGCCATCGGTCATCACGGTGGGGCCGTAGTTGTAGACGGCGTCGGCGCCCCCGGCCGCGACGACGCCTTTGCTGGCGCGGTGCCGGTCGACGGCCAGGTTGACCGGCTCGGGTGTCTCGGTGGGTTTGGCACCGCCACCGCCGGTGCCCGGCCGCATTCCGTCCGCCTGTGGCCGCGCGCTGCTCACGGTGCACGCCGCCACGAGCAGGGAACTCGACGCGGCCAGCGCCACGGCGACGAAACGCCCACGACGGTCCCGGGTGCGCATGCTGGCGGTAGACCTCCATCCCTCCCCACGGCCAAAGTGATGTCGGCCCGGGACCCCGCCCAGTCTACGGTTCCATCACCCGAACGGGTGCATGGTGGGTGGTGTGGGCAACGAGCCCGACCTCGAAGCCGTCCTCGTTCTCCAGGTAGGCCGCGTAGTGGCTCGTCCCCTGCATGCGGGTACGCCGCGGCAAAGAGCGGTCGCCAACGAGCAGCCACCCGAAGCCGGCCTCGGCACGCACGAGGCCGGGTACCCACAGCTCGATGTGGGTACCCGGGATGGCGGCAGAGCCACATACACCCGATGCTCGGCGCCGTAGTGCGTTCCGCCATCGACATCGAGGAAACCCAGCAGTTCCACCAGTTTTGACTATCTACATTGGACTCATGAACGAGCGACCAGACCGCGGCCACGCCAGCGCGCCCAAGGCGTGGTCGAGCAGCCGCGCCACGGCCTCCGTGGCCAGCCCGCGCCCGCTGCGGGCGCGATCGAGCGTGTAGCCGATCTCCGCGACGCCACCGGGCAGTTCAGCAGCTGCGCCGTGCCGATGACCCGGCCTTGTGCCTCGACCACTCAGTTACCTGTGCCGGGTGGCCCGTCATAGGAGAGCCTGCGCTCGATCATGGCGCGGCATCCCCTGTGAGGTAGCGGCTCGGCTCCGGATAGGTGTGGAGCTGGACGAGCGCGTTGGTGTCGGCGCGGTCCAGTCCGCGCAGCAGAACCGGGTCGCCGCGCAGGACCGGGAACGCGTTCAGCGCGCGTTGTCGGCCAGCCAGCGCAACGCGAGCCGGTACCCGTCCACACCGAGCCCGACGATCACACCGGTCGCGATGTCGGAGAGCACGCTGTGATGGCGGAACTGTTCCCGCTTGTGGACGTTGGAGATGTGCAGCTCGATGAGCGGTGCTGTGAGCTGGGCGGCGGCATCGCGCACAGCGATCGAGTAGTGCGTCCAGGCACCGGCGTTGAGCACCACGGGCGCACCCGCGTCGGCGGCCTCGTGCAACCAGCCGACCAGCTCGCCCTCGTGGTCGGTCTGGCGTACCTCGACGTCCAGACCGAGTTCCGTGCCCGTGTCGACGCACAGGCCGGCCAGGTCCTCGTGCGTGGTGGAGCCGTAGACGGCGGGCTCACGCTTGCCGAGCCGGCCCAGGTTCGGTCCGTTGAGAACGAGGACCTTCACAGGAGCACTCCCCCGCCCTGTCCTTCGGCTGCCGCGACGGCGGAGTACGCACCGGCGAGCAGCGCCGGGTCGGGGCCTTCGAGCCTGCCCGGCTTGGCGAGCCCGTCGAGCACCACGAACCGCAAGGTGCCGGCCCGGCTCTTCTTGTCCGCCCGCATGCCGTCGATGAGCTGCGGCAGCGCATCGGCCTCGTAGGTCGTCGGCAAACCCAGCGAGCGCAGTACCGCGGCGTGCCGGTCAGCGGTCGCATCGTCGAGTCTGCCGGCCAACCGCGCCAGCTCGGCAGCGAAGACCAGTCCCACACTCACGGCGGCGCCGTGGCGCCAGCGGTAGCGCTCGCGACGCTCGATGGCATGACCGAGCGTGTGCCCGTAGTTGAGGATCTCCCGCAGGTCCGACTCACGCAGGTCGGCGGCGACGACCTCGGCCTTGACCTGGATCGACCGCTGCACCAATTCGCCGAGCACCTCGCCCCGCGGGTCGAGTGCCGCCGCGGGATCCTGCTCGATCAACTCCAGAATCCGCGGGTCGGCGATGAACCCGGCCTTGACGACCTCCGCCATCCCCGCGACGAGCTCGTTGTGGGGCAGCGTCTCCAGCGTCGCCAGGTCGACCAGCACGGCCGCAGGCTCGTGGAACACCCCGACGAGGTTCTTGCCCGCCTCGGTGTTGATGCCGGTCTTGCCGCCGACGGCGGCATCCACCATGCCGAGCAGCGTGGTCGGCACGTTCACCAGTCGCACACCGCGCATCCAGGTGCCCGCGACGAATCCGGCCAGGTCGGTCACCGCACCGCCGCCGAGGGCGACCACGACGCCGCGGCGGTCGAGCCCGATCTGGCCGAGCACGTCCCAGCAGAAGTCGGCGACCCGCAGTGCTTTGCCGTCCTCGGCATCGGGAATCTCGACGCGATGCGCGTCCAGCCCCGCCTCGACGAGCTCGGCGCGGACGGCCTCCGCGGTCGTGGTCAGCGTCGGCGGGTGGATCAGCGCGACCTTGGACGCGTCGCGGACCACCGCGGTGAGCTCGGCGAGCAGGCCGCGGCCCACCACGACCTGGTATGGCTGCGCCGTCGTGACCTCAATGCGGACGGGTTCGGTGGTCATCGTGCTCCTCACTGCGGCAGGCGACCGCGCGGCGCGCCCGCATGCCCACTGCCTACTCCACAAAGGACCGTTCGGACGCCTGGCGTGGAGATTGTTCCACAGCCTCACCGGACAGCCGCTCGACGATCAACGCGACGACCTCGTCTGGTGTGCGGCCGGTGGTGTCCACCTCAACGGTGGCCACATCGCGGTAGACGGGCAGCCGCTGTTCGAGCAACGCCTTGTACGTCGCGCGTGGGTTCACGCCGACCAGCAGCGGGCGCGCGCTGGAAAGGCCGGTGCGCTGGACCCCATCGGCCATGCCGACATTGAGGAACACCACCGTATGCTCGCGCAACCGCTCGCGCGTGGTCTCCAACAGCGGCGCGCCACCACCCAACGCGTAGACGCCGGTGTACCGGCCGAGGCCAGCGGCGACGATCTTCTCCTCGATAGCCCGGAACACGGACTCACCGTCGTCGGCGAAGATGTCGGAGATCCGCCTGCCGGTCTCGGCCTCCAGGTCGACATCGGCGTCGGCGTAGTCCACCCCGAGCCGCCGCGCGAGCAGCAGCCCCACCGTGCTCTTGCCCGAGCCGGGCGGACCGACCAGTACAACCGGGCGACGAACAGTCATGCAGGTCACGGTAGCCTCCGCGCACCGGCACCGTTCGAGCGCCTCACTGCTCGCGGACCCGCGGCGCCCGGCTCGGACGCGCCGTCAGACGGTGACACGGGTCAGCGCTGCCACCACGACTCCAGGCCGGCGAGGTAGGCGTCGGCATTGCGCCTGGCCTCGGCCAGTGAGTCGCCACCGAACTTCTCCAGCGCCGCATCGGCCAGCACGAGCGCGACGACCGATTCGAGCACCACACCGGCCCGCGGCACCGCGCACACATCGGACCGCTGATGGATCGCCACCGCGGGCTCACCGGTCTCGACGTCCACTGTGGACAACGCGCGGGGCACCGTCGAGATCGGCTTCATCGCCACCCGGACCCGCAGTGGTTCACCGTTGGTGATGCCGCCCTCCAGGCCCCCGGCGCGGTTGGACCGCCGGGTCACGCCCTTCGGCCCCGCACCGCGGTCGATCTCGTCGTGCGCCTGGCTCCCCCAGCGGCGGGCGGTGGTGAAACCATCGCCCACTTCGACGCCCTTCATGGCCTGCACGCCCATCAGCACGCCGGCCAGCCGCGCGTCCAGCCGCCGGTCCCAATGCACATGAGAACCGAGCCCCGGTGGCAGCCCGTATGCGAGCACCTCGATGACGCCGCCGACGGTGTCGCCTGCCTTGCGCACCGCATCGACCTCGGCGACCATCGCCTCGGTCGCCGCCGTGCCGAACGCGCGCACGGGACTGGCATCGATCGCGGCCAGGTCACCGGATTCCGGCAACGGTCCCTCCGGCGCCTGCGCGCCGCCGATGGACACCACATGGCTGAGGACCTCGACGCCGAGCAGCTGCCTGAGGAACGCCCGCGCCACGGTACCCAGCGCTGTCCGGGATGCCGTCTCCCGCGCGCTGGCCCTCTCCAGGACCGGACGGGCCTCGGCGAAGCCGTACTTCTGCATGCCGGGCAGGTCCGCGTGGCCAGGGCGCGGCCGGGTCAGCGGTTCATTCCGCGCCAGCCCCGCCAGCTCCTCGGGGTCGACCGGGTCGGCCGCCATCACCTTGTCCCACTTGGGCCACTCGGCGTTCTCGATCTGTACCGCGATCGGCCCGCCCTGCGTGCGGCCGTGCCGGACACCGCCGACGAACTCGACACGGTCGGTCTCGAAACCCATCCGGGGGCTCCGGCCGAAGCCGAGCCGCCGGCGAGCGAGCTGCTCGCTCAGGTCAGCGGTCGAGATCTCGACCCCGGCGACCATCCCTTCGAGGATGGCGGCGAGAGCGGGGCCATGTGACTCACCTGCGGTGATCCAGCGCAACACACATCGATCCTGTCATGCGGCGCCGCCTCGGCTTCAGCTACCCATACCCACCTCCGATCCGGTTTCCAGTCCCCCGCCAGGGAACAGCGCGACCAGGCAGGTGGCGGCCAGCAGGCCCGGCCCGTGCGGTACCCCCTCCCGCCATCGGCGCATGTGGAACAGCGCCGCGACGGCTGCCAGGACCAGCGTGGTCACCGCCGCCGTGCCGGCGGCGACCACGAGGGCCTGCCAACCCGTCGCGCCGAGCACGCCACCGAGGCTGCCCGACAGCTTGACGTCACCCGCACCCAGTGCGGCCGGCGCGACGGCGTGTACCAGGGCGTGGGCCGCACCGAACAGCACAGCGCCGACCATCGCCCGCGCGGCGAGCGCACCACCGGGCCCGGTGACCGCCGCGATGCCGAGCGCTGCGCCCGCGAGGGGATAGGCGGGCAGCGTGAGCACATCGGGCAGCCGCCGGTGGCGAAGGTCGGCGAGCGTGAGCGGAACCGCGAGGGCGGTGACCACGAGCGGCACGGGCAGCCACCACTCGGGCATGCCACTCACCGACCATCGCCACATCACCACAGCCCACAACGTCGCCGTTCCCGCCGCACACCACTGAGCCGGCACGGCAGCCGGGCGCCGCGCTCTGCTCAGCACCCGGCTCGCGGCCCAACCTGTGAGAAGGCCGGCAACGGCAACGATCGCTCCCCAGTACACGCTGTCCAGCGTCGCGGTCGCCGTTGCGAGAACACAAGAAACAAGCGGAGCGAAAACTCCGTTCGCGCGGGGAACCCACCAGATCTCACCCGGTTGGACCAGCGCCCGGCCGGCCTCGCCACCCGGGCTAGCTGGAGACAGGCAGTCGTAGCAGGGCTCGGCCGTCGGGCAAGCGGATCTCCAGCGCCGCGATCTCGTCCGGGTGCAGCGGGGTGCCGACGGACATCTCGGCGGTGTCCTCCGGCACCGCATACCAGCTGGCGAGCTCCCGCACCGTGCCGTCGCGCCGCACCGCGACCAGCACGTAGTCGCCGCCGCGAGCCCCGCGATAGCTACACGACATGGCCACCTTCGTACCCCAGGCGGCTGGCTCGAGACTCACGCTGGCGCGCACCGGGTAGGGCCCGAGCGCCGTCATCTCGGTGCCCTGAGGTTCGTTCCCCGGCAACACGAGAGCGAGCACCAGCGTCACCGCCGCCGCGACGGCGGTGACGGCCGCGGCCACGGTCGTGACCAGCCGGCGACGGTGCCGCCGCGCCCCCGCGAGCAACGCGGGCAGCACGCCGGCAGGCGGCGGCTCCGGCCGCAGCTGGCTGCGGACGTCGACCTGGGCCAGCAGACCGGGCATCCCGGCGAGCTCGCGCACCGCATGCGCGCAGGCCGCGCAGCTGCTGAGGTGGTCTTCGAACGCGGCACGGTCCTGCGGGGACAGCGCTCCCAGAACGTAGGCGGCGTCGAGGTGCGCGAACGGATCCCCGCTCGTCGCGAAGGTCTCGTTCACCGGGTCACCCCCTTTTCCTCGAGCGCGAGGCGCAGCGCACGCAGCGCGTAGTGCGTACGCGACTTGACGGTGCCCTCGGCGATCCCGAGCCGCACGGCCGCATCCGCGACCGACATGCCCTCGAAGTAGCAGAGCAGCAGCACCTCCCGGTGCCGGTCGGAGAGCTCACCGAGCGCGTCGGCCACGATCCAGCCCTGCACGGCGCGCTCCGTGTCGTCGGGCACTGCCAGTTCGGGTGGTGCGTCGGTGGCGATCTCCGAACGCGTGGCCGCCGAGCGCCACTCGTCGATGGCGATGCGGCGGGCCACGGTGAACAGCCACGCCCTCGCGGAGCGCTGCGACTGGTCGAGCACCTTGGGGTGCCGCCACGCACGCAGCAGGGTCTCCTGCACGACGTCCTCGGCGCGCACCCGGTTACCACTGGTCAGCTGTAGTGCGTAAACCCACAGCGCGGGCGCGTGCTCATCGTGTAGCGCCCGCATGAGCCCCTCCTCGCTGTGGTCACTCACACGTGTTCGCTCTCCCGCGCGGGCGCCCTAGGTAGGACACCAGCAGCGCCAGGCCGAACACCACGCAGCCGGCCTCCGTGATCACACCCCAGACCTCCGCCTGTGTGGTGAACTGCTCCCGCACATCGAAGAAGCCCACGGTCAGCGAGAGCACGTACGCCAGCAGGGTCGCCGCCCCGAATCCGATGGCCACCAGCGGGGCGAGCCAGTGCCGCCAGGCGAGCACCGCAACGGCGATGACAACGCCGGCGATGACGTTGACCAGGAACAGCGGACCGACCACAGCGGTGTATCTGGCCCAGTCGAGCCAGACGACCCAGTGCACCCCGGCCGAGCCGAGCAGTCCCAGCGCGACCAGCACCCGCAGAATCCAGCCCACCATCGCTCCTCCAGCCGCCCTGGAATGGTCCCTACCCCTGCACACACGGCGCAGCACCCGTTCCGGTTCGATGTTCACCGCGATTGAACCCGCAAGGCGGCGGGCTCGTGTGTTGCCGTATGACAGCCCGATCTCACACCCGGCGCACCCTCCTGACCACCGGCGCCGCGGCGGCCGGAGCAGCCGTCGGCGCCCTCGCGCTGAGCGCATGCAGCGGCGACGACGCCTCCTCCGGCAACGGCCAGGGTTCCACCGTTACGGCCGGTGAACGGCTCGCCGCGGTCGATCAGGTGCCGGTCGGCGGCTCGACGGCCGTGACCACACCCGATGGCAAGGACGCGATCGTGTCGCGCCGGGCCGAGAACGAGGTCTCGTGCTTCAGCGCGGCGTGCACCCATCAGGGCTGCAAGGTCAACCCCGAGGGCGCCGACCTGGTGTGCCCGTGTCACCGCTCGGTGTTCGACGCGTTCACCGGGCAGGTGAAGACGGGCCCGGCCAGCACCCCGCTGCCCGCCATCGCGGTCGCGATCGAGAACGGTCAGATCGTCACCACGTAGCCGGGAGCGTCCCGTCAGCTCGTCCAGGTGAACAGCACGTCGCCGACGACGACGGAGGCACCGAGGCGAAGCCCGGCCAGCACGCCGTCCACCGCGTCCAGCGCGATGACCGGCACGATCGGCGAGTAGCCCGCGGCGCGCACGGCGCCGGGGTCCCAGCCGATGACGGGCTGGCCCGCGCGCACCGTTTCCCCTCGGACGACGTGCACAGTGAAGCCCTCGCCCTGCTGCTTCACCGTGTCGATGCCGAGGTGGACCAGGACGGCCCTGCCCTCGGCACCGGCGATCACGAACGCGTGCGGATGCAGCGTGACGACGGTCCCGTCGATCGGCGCGACCGCGTCGGCGTGCCCGTCCGGGGGCTGCACCGCGATTCCTGGCCCCACCATGGCCTGCGCGAACACCGGATCCGGCACATCCCGCATCGGCGCCGTCGTGCCCGCGACCGGACTGTGGACCGGAAGGCTCACAGCAGGTCCTGGATGTCGCCGGCGATCGTGTCGGCCTCTGGCCCCACGATCACCTGCACGACGGCACCGACTTTCACCACGCCGTGCGCCCCCGCTTTCTTCAGCGCGGGCTCGTCGACGAGCGAGCCGTCCGCGAGCTCGCAGCGCAGCCGCGTGATGCAGCCCTCGATGTCGAGGACATTGCCCGCACCCCCCAGCGCCGCAAGGATTTTCTCCGGCCTGTCGTCCGCCATCGCGGCCTCCTGAATCGTCCGGTTACCGAGCGCGAACCCCGTAACGGTGGTTGACACCTGGTCGGGTAACGGAGCATTCTGCCCCATCAATAAATGGTCTAGACCGCAACGTACCAACCCCGGCCTGCTGACGCGAGCGACCACAGACCAGCGCATCCCGCACCGAACATGGAGGACCCCATGAGCGCAACGACGGCGGCGGAAGCACAGGACAAGGGCAGGAGACTCGCCGGGCTGCAGCGCTTCGGCCGCAGCCTGATGCTGCCGATCGCCACCCTGCCCGCGGCGGGGCTGCTGCTCCGGCTCGGTCAGGACGACATGCTCGGCAGATGGTCTGCCACCGAAGGTGTCGCCCAAGTGCTCGCCGCCGCCGGTGGCGGGCTCTTCGACTGGTTGCCGTTACTGTTCGCGGTCGGCATCGCTGTCGGTTTCGCCCGCAAGGGTGACGGCTCCACCGGCGTCGCCGCGGTCGTCGGCTTCATCGTGTTCAGCAGGGTCGTGCAGGTCTTCGCTCCCATCGAGGACATCGAAGGGTTCTCCGAGAGCTGGTACCTGCAACCGGTCAGGTGGCCCTACAGCGTGCTGTCCGGCGTGGTGGTCGGTCTCGTGACCGCCGTGCTGTGGCAACGCTTCCACCGCATCAAGCTCCCGCCGTACCTGGCTTTCTTCGGCGGGCGCCGGTTCGTGCCGATCATCAACTCGGTCGTGCTGCTCCTGCTCGGTGTGGTGTTCGGGCTGATCTTCCCCGTCATCGACGCCGGGATGCAGCACCTTGGCGAGGCGGTGACCAGCGACGCCGTTGTCGGTGGCGGCGTGTACGGCCTGCTCAACCGGCTCCTGATCCCACTCGGCCTGCACCAGCTGCTCAACGTCCCGGTGTGGCTGATCTTCGACGGCGGCGACATCAACAACTTCTTCGCGGGCGACCCGAATGCCGGTGCCTTCATGACCGGCTTCTTCCCGATCTTCATGTTCGCGCTGCCCGCTGCGGCGCTCGCGATCTGGCAGACCGCGCGGCCGGGACAGAAGAAGGTCGTCGGCGGCATCATGGTGTCGGCGGCGCTGACCTCGTTCCTCACCGGCGTCACCGAGCCCATCGAGTTCGCGTTCATGTTCGTGGCCTGGCCGCTGTATCTGGTCCACGCCGTGCTCACCGGACTGTCCCTGGCCCTGGCGAACGCGCTGGACATCCACCTCGGGTTCTCCTTCTCGGCAGGGGCGATCGACTTCGTGCTCAACGCCGGTGCTCCGGCGGCCAGCAAGGCGTGGCTGCTGATCCCGATCGGCCTGGTCTACGCGCTCGTCTACTACCTGCTGTTCCGGTGGGTCATCACGAGGTGGAACCTGCGCACCCCCGGGCGCGAGGAGGACACCGAGACCGACGGGTAACCGCCCGGCGACTGGGTACTCCGCGGTCATGGAGCAACGGCGGCAACGGCCTCGCACGCGGGAGGAGTACGCACGCGGTCTACCCGACTACCACGACCCGACCGGCGGGTACGGCGGTGCGGCGCCGTCCTACAGCGCACTGACGCTGCGGATCATCCTGGCCGCGTTCGCGGTGGTGCTCTGCGCGGGCGCCGCGGTGCTGTTCGCCGTGAACGGCATCGTCTGGGCCACGGTGGTGCTGTGCGTGCTGGGTGTGGTCATGCTGATCGACCTCGGGTGGGTGATCCACCGCAAGCGGCGAGGTGAACCCGGCTGATGCGCAGGCCCCTCACCCCTCCCAGCGTCTTCACCGACCGCAGCGACGCGGGCCGGACGCTGGCCGAGCTCCTGCGCGAGCGCGACTGGGTGGAACCTTTGGTGCTCGGGCTCGCGCGCGGCGGCATGGCGGTCGCTGCGGAGGTCGCCGTCGAGCTCAACGCACCGCTGGATGTGGCGGTTGCGCGCAAGATCGGCGCGCCCGGCTATCCGGAGTTCGGCATCGGCGCGGTGACGGCCC
Source organism: Saccharomonospora sp. NPDC046836 (assembly GCF_040645195.1). Lineage (NCBI taxonomy): Bacteria > Bacillati > Actinomycetota > Actinomycetes > Pseudonocardiales > Pseudonocardiaceae > Saccharomonospora > Saccharomonospora sp. NPDC046836. The sequence goes on along the minus strand of NZ_JBEYXW010000006.1, from coordinate 98,863 downwards.
ACGGGCCGGCGATCTACGACGAGCACAGCATGCACCTGCTCGGGCTCACGCCCACGGATCTGCACGACGTCTGCGCACAGGAGCGGACGGAGGCCCAGCGCCGCGTTGAGCGCTACCAGCGCGGGCGCGAGCCCGAACGCATCGAGGGGCGCGATGTGCTCCTCATCGACGATGGGCTCGCCACCGGTGTCACCGCGACGGCGGCGCTGCGGGCGCTGCGCGCCGAGGGTCCGCGGCGGCTGGTGTTCGCCTCGCCTGTGTGTGCGATGCCCGCGGTCGCCCGGGTCCGCACCGAGGCCGACGAGGTGCTCTGCGCGGCGCAGCCGGCCGAGTTCCGCGCGGTCGGCCAGTGGTACGCGGACTTCGCACAGGTCACCGACGACGAGGTGATCGACCTGCTCGACAAGGGCATGCCGCGCTGACGGGCGGTGCCTGTCCGCCAAGGGTGCCTGTCTTCGTAGGGTGGGTTCATGGACAGCATGCGGTTGATCGAGCAGTGGCCGGTGCACAACGCCGCGGCGGCAGTGGTGGCGACTGACGGCACGGTTCTCGGGCGGCACGGTGAAACGGACCGGGTGTTCCGGCTGGCCTCGGTGACGAAGCCGCTGACCGCCTACACCGCGCTGATCGCGATCGAGGAGGGTGTCGTCGAGCTGGACACTCCCGCGGGCCCGCCCGGCGCGACGATCCGGCACCTGCTCGCGCACGCCGCCGGTCTGAGCTTCAGCGAGCACAAGGTGCTCGCGCCACCCGGTCGGCGCCGGATGTACTCCAACGCCGGTTTCGAGCAGCTCGGCGACGCACTCGCCGAGCATTCCGGCATCCCGTTCGCCGCTTACCAGGACGAGGCGCTGTTCCAGCCGCTGACCATGACTCACACGCGGCTCACCGGCTCGCCCGGCGCGGGCGGGGAGTCCACTGTGGATGACCTCGTGCTGTTCGCCGCCGAGTTGCAGCAGCCGAAGCTGATCGCACCGGAGACGCTGGCACAGGCGACGCAGGTCGTCTTCCCTGGACTGGACGGTGTTCTGCCGGGCTTCGGCCACCAGCGGCCCAACGACTGGGGCCTCGGTTTCGAACTGCGCGACCACAAGAGTCCACACTGGACAGGCAAGAACAGCTCTCCGCGCACGTTCGGACACTTCGGACAGTCGGGCACGTTCCTGTGGGTCGATCCGGACGCTCGCGCCGCGTGTGTCGCGCTGACCGACCGGAACTTCGGTCCCTGGGCCGCCGAGGTGTGGCCTGCCTTCACCGACGCCGTGCTGGCGGAGCTGGCAACGACCTAGCTCGCCCGGGTCCCGGCCATCGCCGCGACCCGACGGGCGAGCTGGGCGGCGGCCTCCCGCAGCTCCGGTGGCTCCAGCACCTCCGCCTCGAAGCCGAGCCGGGCCACGTGCATGGCGAGCCAGTCCAGGTCGTCCCCACCGACGACGAGCACGCACCACCCGTCGCGATCGTCCTCGACGCGCCCCACCTGGGGCGGCACCAGCTCCCGAACCCGCTCGGGCCGGGCATGCACCCGCACCCTGGCGAGATACCGGTACGGCGCCTCGGCGACCGACCGCTGCACATAGGCGACCGGGTCCGGATGCGCTCTCGCCCGGAAGCGCCAGGTCGTCGCCACCACCTCACGCATCCGGTCCAGGCGGAAGGTGCGCCAGTCGTCGCGGTCGACGTCCCAGGCCATCAGGTACCAACGGCGGCTGGTGGCGACCATCCGCACCGGCTCGACCGTGCGCTCGCGGTCGGCGCCGTCGCGTCCGGCGTACCGGAACCGCACGCGCACGGCGTCGCGACAGGCGCGCGCGAGCGTGACCAGCAGCTCCGGGTCGATCTCGGTTCCGGGACCGAAAAGGGTCTCGGTAGCGCCGTGCACCGCCCGCACCTCGGCGCGCAGCCGGGGCGGCATCACCTGGTCGAGCTTCGCGAGCGCCCGCAGTGCCGCCTCACCCGCACCGGCGACCGTGCCGCCCGCCGCCAACCGCAGGGACACCGCCGTCGCGATCGCCTCCGCGTCGTCGAGGGGCAGCGGCGGCAGCCGGGTGCCCGCGCCGAGCTGGTAGCCGCCGCCGACACCCGCCGTCGCGTGCACGGGGTAGCCGAGCGCTCGAAGCCGTTCCACGTCGCGGCGCACCGAGCGGTCGGTGACGCCCAGCTCGGCGGCGAGCTCAGCACCGGTCCAGGACGCCCGCCGCTGCAGCAACGCCAGCAACCGCAGCACCCGCTCGGTCGTCGCCTCGACGCTCACGGGCTCATCGTTCCACAGATCACGGAACGATCCTGTCCGCTATCTGCGCGAAGCTACGACCATGACCGCCCCGTCCTGGAACGCTCTGCTCCGAGACCAGCTCGCCTGGCATTGGACCAACCAGCTGCGCGACCGCCTCCACGGGCTCACCGATGACGAGTACTTCTGGGAGCCGGCGCCCGGCTGCTGGAGCGTGCGCCCCCGCGGCACCGGCATCGCACCAGTGCAGGCCGGGTCCGGCGCGATGACCATCGACTTCGCCAGCCCGGTACCCGACCCACCACCGTTCACGACGATTGCCTGGAGGCTCGGGCACGTGATCGTCGGCGTGCTCGCAATGCGCAACGCCGCGCACTTCGGCCGCGCGTCCACCGACTACCAGTCGTTCTCCTACGGGGCGACCGCGGCCGAGGCGCTGGCCCAGCTCGACGCGGAGTACGCCACGTGGCTGGCCGGGGTCGAGTCCCTCGGCGAGGCCGGCCTCGCCCGCCCGTGCGGACAGGCGGAGGGACCGTTAGCCGAATATCCTCTGGCAGCGCTGGTGCTGCACATCAACCGCGAACTGATCCACCATCTGGCCGAGGTATGCCTGCTGCGCGACCTCTACCTGCACACACACCAGGAGGCGAGCTGAGATGGCCCGCGACGTCCAGGTCACCTTCGACTGCGCCGACCCGGCCGGGCTGGCCGCGTTCTGGGCCGAGGCCCTCGGCTACCGGCTGCAGGACCCGCCGAAGGGCTTCGAGTCGTGGGAGCAGGCCCTGGAGGCGATGGGCGTGCCGCCCGAGAGCCGCAACGACGCCTCGGCAGTGGTCGACCCCGAGGGTTCCGGGCCGCGGCTGTTCTTCCAGCGAGTGCCGGAGGGCAAGCAGGCCAAGAACCGCGTGCACCTCGACGTGCGAGCGGCCCCCGGGCTCGAGGGCGACGCGCGGATGGCGGCACTGGAGGCGGAGGCCGAGCGGCTCGTCGCCCATGGCGCCACTCGGCTCCGGCGCCACGAGCCCGCTCCCCCGCTCGGCGCCGGTCACCTCGTGCTGGCCGACCCCGAGGGCAACGAGTTCTGCCTCGACTGATCAGCCGACTGTCACGGTTCCCGCCGTACCCTGGCCAGCCAGGCGGCCATGTCGGCATGCTCACCGGCCGGCAGGCCGAGACGCGGCGCGTCGTCCGCGCCGATGAGCACGCGGTACCGGCTCGGCTTGAGGCTTTCCAGCACCCAGCCGTCGGCGAAGGCGTCGCGGATGACCGTGTCGCTGATGCGCGGGCCGATGCCCGGCTCCGCGTCGGACAGCGCCAGCACGAAGACCCGCGCACCCGGACGGCACACCGCATGCAGGCTGCGGGTGTACGCCGCCCTGTCGCCGGGGCCGAACACGTGGAACAGCGCGGAGTCGACGACCGTGTCGTAACGCGGCTCGGATCCGAGCCGCAGCGCGTCGGCGACCTCGAACCGGGCCTCGACACCCTGTGCGGCGGCATTGGCACGTGCCTGCGCGACGGCGGGCGCGGAGAAGTCGACGCCCTCGACGTCGTAGCCGCGCCGTGCCAGGTAGATCGTGTGCTCGCCCAGACCGGTGCCCGGATCCAGTACCGAACCGCGAATCCAGCCCGCGTGCTCCAACTCGACGATCGCCGGCTGAGGTTCACCGATGATCCACGGCGCGGACCGGGTTTCGTAGGCGGAGTCGAACACGCTCCGGGGCACAGTGGGCTCCATGGCCTCGATCCTGCCCGGCGGCGAAAAACCGTGCCACGTGCCCGCTGAATTTGGCAATTTCACCAATGGTTCACCGGCGCCCCGCGATAGTGGCTGCGTCGCATCGACGCGCATCCCTGACCTGGCGGTCTTCCTGCAGCCTGGAGAGGCAGCATGCGCGCATACCGTGATCACATCTTCGGCACCGAGGTGTCGCTGGCCGGACTCGCCGCGCCCGCCGAGGAGTTCGGGTGGCTGAGGACCGTCGAGTCGACGTTGAGCCGCTTCGATCCCGGCAGCGAACTGTCGAGGTTGAACCAGGCGCGGACCGCCCGGGTGAGCCCACTGCTGCTGGACGTCCTGCTGGCCGCCTGCCGGTGGATGGCCTGCACGGACGGCCTGGTCAGCCCGTTTCTCGGTGCTGAGCTACGGCGGCTGGGCTATGACCGGTCGTACGAGCTGCTCGGTGGGCACGACGCGCCCACGCCAGCGCCGGCCGCGCGTGGTGGCGAGGTCCGTATCGACCCGGACGACCGCACCGTCGAGCTGCCGCCGGGAGTGGAGCTCGATCTCGGCGGATTCGCCAAGGGCTGGGCGGCCGCGAGGGTACGTGCCCGGCAGCGCACCGTGCGCGGGCTGGTCAACATCGGCGGCGATCTCGTGTGCTGGTCGTCAGAACAGGCGTGGACGATCGGCATCGGGGACGGGCCGTTACGGGTCCACGTCCACGACACTGCGGCCGCGACCAGCAGCACCATGCGGCGAACCTGGAATGCGGGTGGCGTGGCCCGGCACCACCTCATCGATCCCCGCACCGCAATGTCCACGGACACCGACTGCGTGCAGGCCACGGTACTGGCGCAAGACCCGATCGCATGCGAGGTCGCTGCGAAATGCTGTGTGCTGCTCGGCATCGAGCAGGCGGGGCGGTTCGTTGCTGATCTGGTTCCCGGTGCGGAGTGGGCGCTGCTGGACCGCTCCGGTCGCTGGCACCGCTCGGACAATCTGCCGTCGACGGATTCGTGAGGAGCCGCTCGTGAGAGCCACCACGGTGCGTATCGTGCTGCCGGCCGTCGTACTGACCGGTGTGGTCGGCGCGGCCGGTCTCACGCAGGTTCTGGCCGAGGCGGACAGCGCGCCGCCACCAGCCAGCGCACTGACCCAGGGCACCCCCGCGCCGGATCCCGGCTCCGTGCAGGCCTCCGCGGCGCTCGGCCTGCTGCGGATCGACTACCACTACGAGCGGCAAGGTCGCTCCGCCAGCAACCAGTACGCCATCTGGATCGAGGACGAGGCGGGCGACTACGTCGCCTCCGTCTTCGCGACCAGCTGGATCGGGCACGGCGGGTACACGCGGCGCCCGATGGGGATTCCCACGTGGCGGGGGAAGGCGAACTGGGCGGAGGCCACACAGGCACAGATCGAGGCCGTGGTGCGGCCGGTCCCCGGTACCGGTGACCAGGTCATCTACTGGAACGGTCTGGACGCGCAGGGCGCACCGGTGCCGTCCGGGACCTACCGGGTGCGCATCGAGGGCAACGTCGAGTGGGAGCGGATGGTGGAGTTCTCGGCGTCGTTCACCGTCGGCACCGAGGCGTCCGAGGTGACGGCCGAGGAGGTCCGCAACGATCAGCCCGAGGACCGGATGATCTCCGGCGTGCGGGTCTCCTTCCTGCCGGGCGAGCCGCTCACCACGGACATGGTGACCGAGTACACCAGAGGATCCTGATGGCAGTGGCGCCCACCGGGACGGTCCCGCGGCGCACCCGCGTGGGGAGCGTCCGCGTGCTGCGGGTCACGATCGCGGTGTCCGCACTGCCGATGCTCGTCCCGCTGTTCTCCGCGGACGACGGCACACCGCCCCTGGTCCCGGTGGCCGCGGTGCTGGGGTTGCTTGGTGGGCTGCTGTTGTGGTGGCAGACGGTGCTGGGCATCCGGCAGCTCACCCGGTACCTGACGGCGGACCGCGCCGCAGTGGTGCGGTTGCACACGTGGCTCGGTGTGACCGGGGCGATGGCGGTTCTGCTGCACCCGTTGCTGTGGCGGCTGGCCGAACATCAGGACTGGCCCTACCTCTGGACTCTCGACTTCACCTGGGTCGAGGGCCGTTTCGTCTCGCTCGGCCGCATCGCGTTCCTGCTGTTCCTGCTGGTCTGGTTGTCGAGCACCCTCGCGCGGTACGCGCTGAGCTACCGGTGGTGGCGCTACCTGCACTACCTCACCTACCCGATCACGATGCTGGTGTTCATCCACGCCCACGGAGCCACCGGCGTGCTCGCGGGCAACACCGCGCTGCTCGCGTACTGGTGGCTGCTCACCGTGGGACTCGCGGGCGCGCTGGCGCTCCGGCTGGCCAGTCCGTTGCTCGCCAGGCCCTATACGCTCACCATGCACCGGCGCGCCGGCTCGCGCATCGCGTTCTGCACTGCCACGCCGGGGCAGCTGCCGCTGCCCGCGCGGCCAGGGGAGTTCTTCTTCGTGCGTGCCAGCCGGTGGCGGCGCGGGCATCCGTTCAGTGTGGTGTCCACAGCAGACACCGGCGCCGTCCACTTCGCGGTGGGCGAAGCGGGGCGCTTCACACGCACCCTCGGCACTCTCGAACCAGGCTCCATTGTGGACGTCTACCTCGACGGCCCGTACGGCGCTTTCCCGGACAATGCCGCGGACTCGGGGCACGAGGCGGTGTTCATCGCAGGCGGTATCGGCATCACTGCCTTCGCACACCAGGCCCTGCACACCGATCCTGAGCGGACCTGGCTCTACCACCTGGTGCGCGATCCGGCGGAACTGATCTACGACCACGACCTGGCAGCGACGCTGGGTCAGCGCTACCGGCCGGTGGTGAGTGCGGCCGATGGCCGGCTCACCGCGGACGCCGTGCCCGAGAGGTTGCGCGCGACGGCGACGTTCTCCGTGTGTGGCAGCCCGCGCTTCACCGAGAACTGGTACCGGCAGTTGCGCGGCGCCGGTGTCGCAAGGGAACGGATCCGGCTGGAGCAGTTCGAGTAGCGAACCGAGTCTAGGGCCGCATGACCCGGATGGGCTCGCCTGCCTGGTAGGCGGCGATGTTGGCCACCGCGTCGCCGTAGAAGACCTCGTACACATCGCGTGTGACGTAGCCGAGGTGTGGCGTGAGGACAGTGTTCGGCATTGTCCGCAATGGATGGTCGGCAGGCGGCGGCTCCTGGTCGTACACGTCGAGCGCGGCACCGCCGATCCACCGCTCCCGCAACGCCTCCAGCAGTGCGGCCTCCTGCAGGATCGGCCCGCGGGAGGTGTTGACCAGCCACGCCTGGGGCCTCATCGCGGCGAGCTCGGCGGCGCCGATCAGCCCACGGGTGCGGCGGCTGAGCACCAGGTGGATGGTGACGACGTCCGACTCGCGGAGCAGGTCGACCTTCGACACGGCGGTCACGTCGTGCTCGGCCGCCTTCTCCGGCGTCAGGTTCTGGCTCCACGCGATGGTTCGCATACCGAACGCCTGGCCGATCCTGGCCACCCGGGAGCCGAGCCTGCCGAGACCGATGATGCCCAGTGTCGCCCCTGCGAGGCTGCGGCCGATCGTGCGCTGCCAGCCGCCCTCACGGACCGAACACTCCTCCACGGGCAGGTTGCGCATGGCGGCAAGGATCAGTGCCCAGGTGTGCTCGGCCGTCGGATGCGGCAGGTACCCGGTGTAGGTGACCAGGATTCCCCGCTCGCTCGCGGCCGCGACGTCGATCGAGGCGTTCCGCTGGCCGGTGCTGACCAGCATCTTCAGGTCCGTGAGCTCGGCGAGCAGGTCCGCGGGGAACGGCGTGCGCTCCCGCATTGCGACCACCACCTCGAACCCGCTCAGCCTGCGGACCAGCTCCGCGCGGTCGGCGATGTGCTCGGTGAACACTTCGATCTCCGCGCCGAGCGAAGCCCAGTCCGCGAGGCTGAGCGCGACGTTCTGGTAGTCGTCGAGAATCGCAATACGCATATCCGCGAGGCTAGTGCCCCTACGGCACAGCGACCTCGATGTGGACGAGGTGGTGGTCGGAGGCGTCGTTGAGCCGGGCCAGTTCCGTGCCGGGGACCGGCCAGAACACACAGGCGCCGCGCGGGATCAGGTTGCGCGAAGGCAGCACGTAGTCAACGCGCAGGTTCCCCGGCTCCGTGTCGGAGAAGTCGGCGGTGTCCAGCGCCGGGTCGCCCTTGTGACGGGCATTGGCACCACCCTGCTCCTGCGCAGCGACGACGGCGCCCACGCTCGTGGGCTTGGTGTCGCGCACCCGGGGCGCGCGCAGCAGTTGGCCGGCGGCGCCGGCGACGCTGTCACCGTCCAGCGGGTCGGCGTTGTAGTCGCCGGCGATCACGAAGCGCTCCCCCGGCTTCAGCCCGCCGCGCTGCCCGCCATCGTCGTAGATGTAGCGGCCCTTACCCGGTGTGACGTAGTCGGCCCAGAACCGGATCTCGTCGTGGTTGCGGGTGCCGTTGCGGTCCTCGGGACCGTCGAAGGTCGGCGGGGTGGGGTGCGCGACGAGGAAGTGCACCGTGCGCTTGCCGACGCGGACCGGCACGTCCCAGTGCGACTTCGACGACAGGCGCAGCACCTCGAGCGCCTCGGGCGAGTACCAGTCCGCGGGTTCCGGGGTCGCCGGGTCATCCGGCAGCAGGGCGCCCGGCATGTCCTTCCACAGGAAGTGCTGGAACGTGCGGACCGCCTCGGTGTCGATCGGGTACTTCGACAGCACGAGCATCCCGTACTGGCCCTCGAACACCCCGAAACCGTGCGCGTCGTTGCCGCCGCCCACCGTCCCATTGCGATCGAGATCGAAGCCCGTGGGCACGCCGGTGTTGACGGGTGCGGTGTAGGCATACGGGTAGCGGATCGGCTGGGCACCCTCCTGGCCGATCTGCAGGTAGTTCTCGCGGAACGCGTCGGCCGCGGCATTGCCGGGAACGTAGTCGAACTCGTTGATCAGCAGCACATCCGGCCGGCTGCGCTGGATCACCTCGGCCACCTCGCGCGCCTGCGGGTTGTCCGGTGTGGACAGATCCGTCAGCAGCTGCCCCGCGCTCGCGCGGTTCAGCGAGGCGTTGAAGGTGGCGAACCGCACCGGTTCCTTGACATGCGGTGCCGCCGCGGCCGGCACGGCGGGCAGGACGGACGCCGCCAGTACGGACGCGATGAGAACAGGCTTCCAGCCACGAGAATTGCGCACAGTGGTACCTCCAGTCGGCGGTCACCGTACTGGGTGAAGGTGAACAATGGCAGGCGCGCAGATTCCCGGGATGTGATGTGCCGTCACCTTCGCGGCCGCGGGGAGCCAAAGCAGGCAACTCGCGAGCTGGAGCGGGCAACTCGCGAGCCTAGGCGGGCAACTCGCGAGCCTAGGCGGGGGACTCGCGAGCTGGAGCGGGCAACTCGCGAGCCTAGGCGGGCAACTCGCGCGCCTGAGCGGGGGACTCGCGCGCTGGAGCGGGGGACTCGCGTTCAGTCCAGCGGGAGCGGCAGGATCTCGCCCGTCGCCTCGCGCAGGGCGTCCCGCATGGCCACGCGCGGTGCCGCCAGCCCGGTGAACTGCTCCACCTGCCCGAATGCCTGGTGCAGAAGCATGTCCAGCCCGGTCGCGACCCGTCCCCCGCGCGCGGCCACCGCGTCGGCGAGCGGGGTCGGCCACGGGTGGTAGATGACGTCGAGCACGCATGGCACCACCGACAGCCCGGCCAGGTGCGGGGTGACCGCGTCCGGGGGAACGGTGTTGACCAGCACAGCGGCGTCGGCAGCCGCGGCCAAGAAGTCCACATCGGACCAGCGCAGTACCTCGACGGACAACCCGGCACGACGGGCCGCCTCCGCGGACTCCGCCGCCCGCGCGGGTTCCCGCACGATCAGCTGGACCCGGCGCAGACCGAGCTCGGCGAACGCCGCGACCGTCGCCGCTGCCGTACCGCCTGCGCCGAGCACGACGCCCAGCTCACCGCCACCGGCGTAGCCGCCCGCCGCGCGCAGCGCGCCGACCACACCGTCCACATCGGTGCAGTCCGCGCGCCAGCGGCTGGAATCCAGGCGCACCAACGTGTTCGCGGCGCCGACCGCGGCGGCGCGCGGCGTCACCTCGGCCGCGAACTCCAGCGCCGCGCGCTTGCCCGGCATCGTCACCGACAGCCCCACCCACTCGGGGCCGAGACCGGCGACGAAGCCGGGCAGGCCGCCGGCGTCGACCTCGATGCGCTCGTAAGTCCAGTCCCGCAGACCCAGCGCCCGGTAGGCGGCACCGTGCAGCACCGGCGACAGCGAGTGCTCCACGGGCTTGCCCAGCACCGCGGCGCGACGGGCCTCAGTAGACACCGCGAGCCTGCGCCTCCCTGGCGTACTGGCGATGTTCGTCATAGGTGACGGCGAAGCACGACAACCCGTTGGCCTCACACTTGACGAAGTAGACCCAGGCGCCCTGTGCCGGCCGCTCCGCCGCGGTGATCGCATCGAGGCTCGGCATCGAGATGGGGGTCGGCGGCAACCCGAGGTTGCGGTAGGTGTTGTAGGGCCCCGCCCGTAGCCGGTCCTCTTCCGTGGTGCGGACCTCGGGACGATCGAGCACATAGTTCACGGTCGAGTCGAACTGCAGCCGCATGGGTTCGGCGATCCGGTTGTAGATCACCCGCGCGACCTTCTCGAAGTCCTGGCGTACCGCTTCGCGCTCGACGAGTGAGGCGATGATCAGCAGCTGATAGGGGCTGAAGCCGGTGCCGTCCGCGGCATCGGGCAGCCCGGCCGCCTGCAGCCGCAGCGTCGAGGTCTCCAGCACCGCGGTGAGCAGTTGCTGGGCATCCCAGCCGGGCTTCACGTCGTACACGCCCGGCGCGATCAGGCCCTCCAGCTTGCGCTTGGGCTCGGCCTTCTGCGCATCGGCAATGGCCCACTCCGGCACGCCGAGCTCGGCCAGGTCGGCGGTCTCCGCCACCTCGCGCAGCCGCTCCACCGGTATGCAGGTGCTCTCACCGTTGAGGTCGGCACAGGAAGCGTTGGACAGCAAGGCGAACACGCCGGGCGTGACCTTGCCGTCGGGTTGGTTGATGTCGTCGAGCTGGGTACCCGCACGCAGCTGCAGCTCACCGACCCGCGACTGCGGCTCGACGAGCGCACCGACCGCGTCGGCCCCGGACATCTTCGTCTTCACCACGTAGTAACCGGGCTGGATGCCGAGCACGCGGCCGTCGTCCTCGCTCGCGCTGACGAACGCCTCCGAGCTGGCGACCACGTCGAGATCGCGGAGCTTCCCCGCGATCGCCCTGGTCGAGTCGCCCTCCTCCACTTCGAGGAGCACGTCCCGCTCGCCGGCGCCGGCGTAGTCCTCGTAGCCGAAACCCAGCAGTTCGCGGGCTCCGTAGTAGGCGCCGCCGCCCAGCAGCACGATCACCGTCAGCGCGGCGAGCCAGCCGAGGAACCGCTTGCCACGCCGGGCCGAGGTGCGTTCGGCGGGTGGGTCGTCGTCCTCGTCATCGTGCGCGTCCCCGAGCAGGGCCGAAGCCGACCGCTCCTCGTCCTCGCGGAAGTCGTCGCCGCCAGCCTCGTCGGCATCGTGCCGGTCGTCGTAGTCGAAGCCGAGGTCGAGGATCTCGGTAGGGCTCTCGTCGGCCGGTACGCCATCGTTGGGCGAGCGCCTGCGCCGCGCCGGCGGTCGGCGCCTGCGTTCGGCCGGCTGCGCCGCCTGAGCCTCCCCTGGCCGGGATCCATCGGGCTCGGCTGCGGCCTGTGGGGCTCGCCCTGTCCGGCGCCGGGCACCGGGCTGGTCGGCGAGTGCAGGGCGCGGTGGCTCCGCGGCATGGCGGGGCGGACGTTCGGTCGGCAGCGGGCGCCGGGCCTGCCGCGCACCCGGTCGTCTACCGGATCCGTCGTGGGGCGTGGTCATGACCGGCCCTTCCTCGCGATCGCCGCGGCCCGCGCGTCGAGCCAGCCCTGCAGGATCTCCACCGCCGCGGCCTGGTCCACCACGGCCCGCTGCTTGCGGCCCCGGACACCCCGCTGGGACAACATCCGGCTCGCGCTGACGGTGGTGAGCCGTTCATCGGCCAGCCGCACCGGAACGGGCGCGACCCGGTCGGCGAGCCTGCTCGCGTAGTCCGCGGCGGCCTCGGCGGCGGCTCCGTGGCGGTCGGCAAGCGTCCTTGGCAAGCCCACGATCACCTCCACGACTTCGTGTTCGGTGACAAGGCGGGCCAGTTCGTCGAGATCGCTGTCGTCCTGCACATCACGCGACAGGGTAACCAGAGGGGTAGCCAGGATGGGTGAGGGATCGGTCAACGCCACACCAACCCGCACCGACCCCACATCGACGCCAAGCCGGCGGCCGGCACCGGGATCGTGCTCCCCGGGCCGGTCAGGTCGGATGTCGGTCACCCCGCCGCGACGGCTTCGCGCAGGGCGGCGATGGCCTGCCCGATACCGGCGGGGTTGGTTCCGCCGCCCTGGGCCATGTCCGGCTTCCCACCGCCGCGGCCACCGACCGGCCCTGCGAACGCCGGCACCAGCTTGCCCGCCGCGAGGCCCTTGTCCCGTGCCGCCGCCGTGGTGGCCACGACGAAGCTGACCTTGCCGTCGGACGGCGCGAACAGCGCCACCACACCGGGCCGGGAACCGAGGCGGTTGCGAATCTCGCCCGCGAGGGCGCGCACACCGCCCGCGTCGATGCCGTCGGCGAGCTGCTCGGCGACCAGCGCGACACCGCCCACGTCCTGTGCCTTGTCGGCCAGCGCGCTCGCCGAGCCGAGCACCTTCTGGATCCGCAGCTGCTCGATCTCCTTCTCCGCGGAACGCAGCCGGGACAGCACGTCGTCGATGCGGGCAGGCAGCTGCTCGGTCGGCACCTTCAGAGTGTTCGCCAGCTGCGAGACGAGCAGCTGCTCCTTGCGGACGTGGCGCAGCGCATCGGTGCCGACGAGAGCATCCACGCGGTGCACCCCCGACCCGATGGACGCATCGCCCACGAGCTTCACCAGCCCGAGCTCGCCGATGCGCTCGACGTGCGTACCACCGCACAACTCACGCGAGTAGTCACCCATGTCCACGACCCGGACGTCGTTGCCGTACTTCTCGCCGAACAGCGCGATCGCGCCGACCTCGAGCGCCTTGTCCTTGGTGGTCGTGTAAGCCTGCACCTCGACATCGGTCTGCAGGTAGTCGTTGACCTCTTCCTCGACCTCGGTCAGCACGTCGGACGACACCGAGCCGGGAGTGGTGAAGTCGAACCGCATCCGGCCCGGCGAGTTCAGCGACCCGGCCTGCGCGGCACGGTTGCCATAGGCACCCCGCACCGCCGCGTGCACGAGGTGCGTGGCGGAGTGGGACCGCGCAATGGACGCCCGCCGGGTGGGGTCCACCGATGCCGTCAGCTCGGTGTCCAGCGCGACCTCGCCCTGGAGCACCTCGACGCGGTGCACGAACAGCCCGGGAACGAGCTTCTGTACATCGTGGACCTTGAGCTCGACGCCGTTGCCGATCAGCACGCCGGTGTCGGCGACCTGACCACCGCTCTCGGCGTAGAACGGGGTGCGGTCAAGGATGAGCTCGGCCCGCCGGCCCTCGCGCACCACCGGCACCGGCACACCGTCGGCGAGCAGCCCGATCACCCGTGCGGTGGCCTGCAGGTCGGTGTAACCGAGGAACTCGGTCTCCCCGTGCTGCTCCAGCACCCGCCGGTAGACCGAAAGGTCGCCGTGACCGGTCTTGCGCGCGGCGGCGTCGGCCTTGGCGCGCTGCCGCTGCTGCTCCATGAGCGTGCGGAAGCCGTCCTCGTCGACGGACAAACCCTGCTCGGCGGCCATCTCAAGGGTCAGGTCGATCGGGAAGCCGTAGGTGTCGTGGAGCTGGAACGCCTTGTCCCCGGCCAGGATCGCGGCGCCGGAACGCTTGGTCTCCTCTGCAGCGAGGTCGAAGATCCGGGAGCCGCTGGTGAGGGTGGCGAGGAACGTCTCCTCCTCGACACGCACGACCTCCGAGATACGGTCGAAGTCGTTGACCACTTCCGGGTAGGTCGGGCCCATGGTGTCGCGGACGACCTCGGCGAAGGCGGGCAGCACCGGCTCGTGCACGCCGAGCAGGCGCGCGGAGCGGACGATACGGCGCAAGAGGCGGCGCAGCACGTAGCCGCGACCGTCGTTGCCGGGGGTGACGCCGTCGCCGATGAGCAGCACGCCGGTGCGTGCGTGGTCGGCGATGACCCGGAAACGGACGTCGTCGGTGTGGTCGTTGCCGTAGCGGCGGCCGGACAACTCCTCGGCGCGGCCGATCACCGGACGGACCAGGTCGGTCTCGTAGACGTTCTCGACGCCCTGCAGGATGGTCGCGACCCGCTCGACGCCCATACCGGTGTCGATGTTCTTCTTCGGCAGTTCGCCGATCGGCGGGTGACCGTGCTTCGGGCTCTTGTCGCCGCGGATGTCCTGCATGAACACGAGATTCCAGATCTCGATGTAGCGGTCCTCGTCGGCGGCGGGGCCGCCCTCACGGCCGTATTTCGGGCCACGGTCGTAGTAGATCTCAGAGCACGGGCCGCCGGGACCGGGCACGCCCATGTCCCAGTAGTTGTCCTTGCCGTCGCGGGCCTGGATGCGCTCACCGGGCAGGCCGGTGATCTTCCTCCACAGCCCGGCCGCCTCGGAGTCGTTCTCGTACACGGTCGCCCACAGCCGGTCCGGGTCCAGCCCATAGCCGCCCTCGCTCTGCGGCGTGGTGATCAGCTCCCAGGCGAACTCGATCGCGCCTTCTTTGAAGTAGTCGCCGAAGGAGAAGTTCCCGGCCATCTGGAAGAAGGTGTTGTGCCGGGTGGTCTTGCCGACCTCGTCGATGTCCGGGGTGCGCACGCACTTCTGCACACTCGTGGCCCGCGGGTACGGCGGCGGGACCTCACCGAGGAAGTACGGCTTGAACTGGACCATGCCCGCGTTGACGAACAGCAGCGTCGGGTCGTCCAGGATCAGCGAGGCGCTGGGCACCTTGGTGTGCCCGTGCTTTTCGAAGTAGTCCAGGAACCGCTTGTTGATCTCGTGTGTTTCCACTGGTCTTCCTTGAAGAAGTGCGGCTCGGCAGCCACCGGATCGGGCACCGGCCTGGTTTCGGGGGACGGCTGCGACGGCGGAAGGCGCGGCAAGGGCGCCGCTCAGCCCTCCGCCCGGGGAGCTCGCCGAGCATGCGGCGCGGCGGCGGCGTGCTTGCCGGCGCTGGTCACGTACCGCCGCACAGGCGTGGTCCCGCCCTGCAGGCCCGAGCGCTGCTCCACGATCTCGTTCAGCTCCTGCTCCCGCTCGCTCATCCCGGCGCGAACCTCCGCGCCGAACGCTCCGATGGCGCCGGCCAGCTCGCGCACGGCCTCGCCCACGTTCGAGGCTAACCCTGCGGGAGTGGCTTGACGAGCCGTTTCCGTGGCCTTGCGGGACAACGCGACGCCGGCGGCGACGCCCATGCCGAGCCAGAACAGCCGCTTCATCGGTTGCTCTTCCTGCCTCGTCTGCGCGAGTGCTTCCCGTCGGCGACCTTGCCCTTGCGCCGTGCGCGGACGGCCTTGCTGATGCCGTAGGACAGCGCCGCCGTCTTCACCAGCGGGCCACCCAGCGTCGCGGTGAACACCGACGACAATGCCGCGACGTTGCCGGAGACGGCCTGCGCGTTGGCCGTGATGCCGTCCACCCGCTCGAGCTGGGTGTTCACGTGCGTGATGGTGTCGTTGGCACCGTGCAGCAACGGGTCCGTGTTCTCGTGCGCCTTGCGGATGGCGATCGTGGCCTCGTCCAGCGTCCGGCCGAGCTTGATCAACGCGATCGCCAGGAACAACACCAGCAACACGAAGGCGCCCGCGGCGATCAGCGCGGCGATCTGCCCTGCCGACACGTCCCCTCCTCCAGGATCGATGGCCACGTCAGTTGCCGGTCAGGCTACCGTGCGGCGCGTCCGGCGGAGCGGGCCGCCCTATCGCTCGGTCACTGTCTGTGTCGCGACTGCGCGGTACAGCACCGCCATGTCCTCGTCACCGTGCCCTGCGTCGATCACGGCCCGCAGGTGGGCCAAGGCCGCCCGCACCCCGGCGAGGTCGGTCTCCCCCGCTGCGTCGAGTACCAGTCCGGCGTCCTTGGCGGCGTGCCGGGCCGCGAAGCTGAGCGGGTACTCGCCGCTCATCATCGCCGCGCTCTTGAAGTGGGCGTAGCCAACGTCGAGTGACCCGCCGGAGATGACGTCCAGGAACAGAGCCGGATCGAGCCCGAGCTGCCTGGCCAGCGCCACGCTCTCCGCGGTGGCGTTGGTCAGCGCGAGCACCCAGGCGTTGGCGACGAGCTTGAGCCTGCTGGCCGCGCCCGTGGCGCCGACCCAGAGCACGCGCGACCCGACCGCGTCGAACACCGGTGCACAGCGCGCCCGCAGCGCCTCCGGGCCGGACCCGAGCACCACCAGCGCACCCTGCTCGGCGGCGCCCTTCGTGCCGAGGACGGGTGCGTCGACGAAGCTCACGCCGGCGTCGGCGGCGAGCCCGGCGAGCGTGGCCGTCCACTCGACGCCGATGGTGCTCATCTGCAGCCACACCGCGCCGGGGGCGAACGCGTCCAGCACGGGTTCCACCGTGGCGCGCACCGTGGGGCCGTCGGAGAGCATGGTGACCACCAGGTCGGCACCCTCGACGGCCTGCCGTGGGTTCTCCGTGACCATCGCACCGCGCGGGGCGAGCGGGCGCGCCTTGTCAGGTGTGCGATTCCAGGCCCGTACGGTGAGCCCGGCGTCCAGCATCTTCCCCGCCATCGGAAAGCCCATCACCCCGGTGCCCAGCACCGCGACAGTCGGTGTGTCCGCCATGTGCACACTCCCTTCCTGCCTACCCGCCCGGCACCTCCGGGCGGTGCCCGTTCAGCGAGGTATGAGGTCACGCGGATAGGGCGAATGCCTGCTGCGCAACGACAGCCCCTATCCGCGCAACCTCTCACTCCGGATGGTGCGGCGCAGCTTCGGCACCCGCTCGGCGAGCGTGCGCTCGGCGCCACGCTGGGTCGGCTGGTAGTAGTCCCTGCCCAGCAGCTCGTCCGGCGGGTACTGCTGGGCCAGTACGCCGTCGGCGACATTGTGCGGGTAGCGGTAGCCCTGCGCGTTGCCGAGCTTCGCGGCCCCGGCGTAGTGCCCGTCCCGCAGGTGTGGCGGCACGGTGCCGACCCCGCCGGCGTGGACGTCGGCCAGCGCCGCGTCGATGGCGGTGATGACCGCGTTGGACTTGGGTGCGGTGGCCAGGTGCACCGTGGCTTGTGCCAGCGCGAGCCTGCCCTCCGGCATGCCGATGAACTGCACCGCGTGTGCGGCCGCCACCGCCGCCTGCAACGCCGTCGGATCTGCCATCCCGATGTCCTCGCTGGCGTGCACGACGAGCCTGCGTGCGATGAAGCGCGGGTCCTCCCCCGCCGCGATCATGCGGGCGAGGTAGTGGAGTGCGGCGTCGACGTCGGAACCGCGGATGGACTTGATGAACGCGCTGATCACGTCGTAGTGCTGGTCGCCGTCGCGGTCGTAGCGCACCGCAGCCTTATCCACAGTGGACTCGACGGTCGCCAGTTCGATGGTGCGCTGCGCGGTGGCGGTGGCCGCGTCCGCGGCGGCCTCGAGTGCGGTGAGCGCGCGCCGGGCATCCCCCGCCGCCAGCCGCACCACGTGTGCCATGGCCTCGTCCGTGAGTTCGTACTCGCCGCCGAGGCCCCGCTCGTCGGCGAGTGCACGCTGAAGCAGGTCGCGGATGTCGTCGTCGGTCAGCGGGCGCAGCTGCAGCACCAGTGACCGCGACAGCAACGGCGACACCACGGAGAACGACGGGTTCTCGGTGGTCGCCGCGACCAGCAGCACTGTGCGGTCCTCCACGGCGCCGAGCAGCGCGTCCTGCTGGGTCTTGGAGAAGCGGTGCACCTCGTCGATGAACAGCACGGTGTTCTCGGCGTTGTAGCGCCTGCGCCGCCGCGCCTCCTCGATGACGCCGCGGACCTCTTTCACACCGGCGGACAGCGCCGACAACGCGACGAAGCGGCGCCCGGTCGCGGTGGACACCAGGTTCGCGAGCGTGGTCTTACCGGTGCCCGGTGGCCCGTACAGCAGCACGGAGGCGGGGGCCGCGCCCTCGACGAGCCTGCGCAGCGGTGCACCCTCGCCCAGCAGATGCTGCTGGCCGACGACCTCGCCGAGCGTGCGCGGTCGCATCCGCACGGCCAGCGGCGACCCCGGCGGCACGGGCGGCGGCGACACCGCGGCCACGGGTTCCGGGGGCGGCGCGAGGTCCGGATTCACCGTGAAGAGTTCGTCTTGTTGCACACCTCGACGGTAGCGGCGAGGGCCGACAACCGGCGCAGACACCTCAACGGCGGACCGCACGGTACCTCAGATACTCGGCAGGCAGGACGAGCGTGCCGTCCGTGGCGGTGTTGAACGACGACACCAGTTCGGTCAGCTCGGCGGCCAGCCGCTCCTGGCCTTCGGGGGGCAACCCGCCGAAGGTGGTGATGGTGGGGCCGAAATAGGCGCGGAACCCTTCCACGTAGCTCGCCACCGAGGGATAGCGGAAGACCTGGTCCAGGGTGCTCGCGCGGACCTCACGCACATGGTCGCCGAGCAACTCCGCGAGCCCGGCCTCCTCGCCCCAGACCATTGGTGACGGCAGGTCCTTCGGTGGCGGGACGTAGCGGGCGTACAGCTCGAACACCTGGCCGGCGAACCCGCCCGCCGTCCAGTTGGTCAGCCCGAGGCGGCCACCCGGACGGCATACGCGCACGAGCTCGTCCGCCGCCTGCCGCTGATCCGGTGCGAACATCACCCCGATCGTGCTGAGCACGACGTCGAACGCGCCGTCCGCGAAGGGCAGCTCTTCGGCGTCACCGACCTGGAACGTGACCGTGAGCTGCTCTGCCGCGGCACGGACGCGGGCCCGCTCGACGAGCGCGGGGACGTAGTCGATCCCGGTCACCACGCAGTGCCTGCGCGCCGCCGACAACGCCGTGTTGCCGCTGCCGGTGGCGACGTCGAGGACCCGCTCACCACCCCGCAGATCGATGTCCTCACACAGCAACTCGCCCATCAGTGGCATCGCGCCGGCGATCTTGGCGTAGTCACCGCTGGCCCAGGTGCGCCGCTGCGCGGCCTTGAGTTCGGTCATCACCTCAGCGTGCGCCGGGCGGACCGGCCCCTGGAACACCGGGATTTTCAGGCGCTCACGAGCGCACCGCGGCGGGCAGCTCCTGTGGGCTGGTGCCTTCCGTGTCCGCTGTGCCGGCTTCCCGGCGGGGACGCCAGGCGCGCCCGGCCATCGAACGCAGGATGATGCCCGCCGCGTACGGCAGCAGGTCCCGGCCACGCCGCCACAACCAGGGCGCGCCCTTGACCACCAGCCAGCCCACGTGATCGAGAGTGCTCGTCTGCGCCCCGCCGGAGCAGGTGAGCCCGACCGGCGCGGGCACAGCGAACCCGGCCTGGCTCAGTAGTTCGGTGAATCCGCGTGCGAGCAGCCGGTGTCCCAGCTCGGACGGGTGGAGCCGGTCGACGCTCCACGACGCCAGGTCGTAGGTGCCTGGTACGGCGTCGAGGTCGAGGCAGGGCACCTCGTGCCGCGTGACGGCGGTGCCGATGGCGGCGTTGAGCTCGCCGATACGGGCCCGCAGGGCTCGGCGCAAAGCGCCGGGCAGGCGGAATACCCTGCCGTGATCGTGGAAGCACACCACGACCGGCAGCGCGCCCTCCGCGAGCAGGGCGGCCAGCACCCGGTCGAGGTCTGCGGCGAGCTTCGCGGGATCGAAGTCGGAGCGCAGGGTGTCGTTCATCCCGGCAACCAGCAACACCACGTCGGGGCGATGGGCGAGCGCGACGGGCAGCTGTTCAGTGCGTACGCACCGCATGCGCGCGCCGGTGAAGGAGCAGTTCAGGTAGCCGTCGGGGGTGATGCCGAGTGCCTCGGCGGCCAGCGGCCCGACACCGCGCCAGCCGCCGCCCGGCAGTGGATCGCCGAGCCCGACCGCGGTCGAGTCGCCGAGCACGGCCAGGCGCTGGGCCGTGCGGGTGGGAGCGTCGGGAGCGGGAGTCTTGGCGGAGTCGTCGCGCACCACGACTGACACCTTCAGGTGCCCACACTCACCACCGGTGATGCCTGGGTAACGTCAGGCGGTCGGCCTGGCGAAAGCTTGGTGCCGGCGGGGCGCTAGCGGAACGCCGGATACAGCGCGAGCTGCAGGCCACGACCGAAGCGGGCACCGAGGGCCTCCGCGACGGCGGCGGCGTGCTCGGCGACGGCTTTCTCACCGTCGCGCTCGGCGTGCTCGCCGAGGTCACGCCACCAGGTCACGAGCGCTGCGGGGCGGCTCGTCGGGGTAACGCCGCGGGCGGCACCGAGGGCGGGCAGGTGCCGCCACGTGGCGTGCCAGACCAGTAGCAGCTCGGTGTCGAGCAGGTAGGCCGCCAGTGCGTCCTCGTCGGCCAGCGCGGGCCACAGATCCACAACCTCGGCACGCCAGGCCGCCACCATCGCCTCGCTCATCCCGCGTGGCAGGGCGAGCGGCTGCGGGCTGGACACGAACGGCACCCGCAGATGCGCCGCATCGACAAGTGCGCTGCGGACACGGCCGCGCTCGAAGTCGAGGAACCGCACCCCTTCCGCGGTCACCAGGTTGTTGTCCGGCCACAGATCGACTGGGCTGAACGCCCGGTACCCCGGCGAACGGGTGTGGTCCGCTGCGCGCTTGGCGGCCTCCCGCACGGCGGGCGGAGTGAGCAGGCCGAACGTCTCGTTCAGCAACACCGGCAGTCGCTCGGCGGCGGCCGCGAACCCGGTCTCGGCATGACCGGCCTGCCGGGCACCCTCGTCGGCGCGTTCCCGCGTACCGAGCCTGCGCAGGAGCGCGTGGAAGTCCGCTTCCCGGTTGGCGGTGCTGAAGTGCATGCGCCCGAGCGCACGCGCCCACGACAGCAGTGCCGTCTCCGCGGCGCGGCTGTCCGAGCCGCGGAGCTTGTCCTCCAGCGTGGCGGTCCGGCCGAGGTCGTCGATCACGAGCACCCGGTGATCGGCACCGTGTGCCAGCAGCTCGGGGCACGTCCGGTCCTCCGACGGAAGTGCGGTGAAGAGCTGGTAGCTGGCGGCCTCCCGCGCGTACGGGTCGTCCCCTCCGGGCTGCGGTGACCCCGGGTAGTGCTTGATCACCAACGTGCGTGGCAGGGCGAACGGCGACGACGCCACCCGCGCTCTGACCACCGTGGCCGGGCCACTCCCGGCGAGGTCTTCGGCATCGATCAAGGTGATCGTGCTGCCGAAACGTTGTGCGAGCACTGATTCAGCAGCGGCGACAGCGGCGTCGATCGAGAGGTACCCCGCTCCTGCATCGACTGTTGAATCGTCGGTCGAGGAGGTGTCCACAGTCATTGGCTTCGACCCTACTAGTGAACGGGTAACGATGACCACAAACGTTTGCCGACGAAACGTTTCGCCGTCGAACGCCGGTGGTTGTGAGATCGGGCGCCCGCGTCGTGCGGCCCCGCACGCGCCGGGCATTACGCAGGCACGGCTCGCCGGAACCCAGATCGATGCGTACGCGTCGGCGCGCATCGCCGCGGGCGCCTGGTGCGCACGCCGCCCGGGAACCGAGCGGCGTGTGCCGACGCCGCGCCGGCCGGGGAACCGAGCGGCGAGCGTCGCCACGGGCGCGTTATGCGCACGCCGCCCAGAAACCGGGCGGCGTGCAGTCCGGGTGGCGGGGCGTCAGCTAGCCGCGCGGCTGCGGCTTGGCGTCGACGCCCGCTTCCTTGCGCTGCTCGGCGGTGATCGGCGCGGGTGCACCGGTCAGTGGGTCGAAACCGCCACCGGTCTTCGGGAAGGCGATCACGTCGCGTAGCGAGTCGGCACCGGCGAGCAACATGACGATGCGGTCCCAGCCGAACGCGATGCCACCGTGCGGCGGCGGGCCGAACTGGAAGGCATCCAGGAGGAAGCCGAACTTCTCCTGCGACTCCGCCTCGGAAAGCCCCATGATCTCGAAGACCCGCTTCTGCACGTCGGCGCGGTGAATACGGATCGAGCCGCCACCGATCTCGTTGCCATTGCAGACGATGTCGTAGGCATAGGCCAGCGCGTTGCCGGGGTCCGCCTCGAACTTGTCGATCCACTCCGGGGTCGGCGAGGTGAACGCGTGGTGCAACGCGGTCCACTTGCCACTACCGACAGCAACGTCGTCGGTCTCGTCCGCCGCCTCGAACAGCGGGAAGTCCACGACCCACACGAAAGACCAGGCGTTCTCGTCGATCATGCCGAGCCTGCGGGCGATCTCCACACGTGCGGCGCCGAGCAGCTGCCGGGCGTCGTTCGGCTTGCCCGCGGAGAAGAACACGCAGTCACCCGGCTTCGCACCGGCAGCGGCCGCCAGGTTCTCGCGTTCGTGCTCGGACAGGTTCTTCGCGACCGGGCCCCCGAGGGTGCCGTCCTCGCCGATGAGTACGTACGCGAGGCCCCTGTGCCCGCGCTGTTTCGCCCATTCCTGCCACGCGTCGAGCTGTCGCCGCGGCTGGTCCGCGCCGCCGGGCATCACGACGGCACCGACGTACGGCGCCTGGAACACCCGGAACGGCGTGTCGGCGAAGAACTCGGTCAGCTCGGTCAGCTCGAGCCCGAAGCGCAGATCCGGCTTGTCCGTGCCGTACTTGGCCATGGCTTCCGCGTAGCTGATGCGCTGGAACGGGCGCGGCACCTCGACGTCGATCAGCTTCCACAGCGCCGTGACGACCTGCTCGCCCATCGCGATGACGTCGTCCTGCTCGACGAAGCTCATCTCGATGTCGAGCTGCGTGAACTCCGGCTGCCTGTCGGCGCGGAAGTCCTCGTCCCGGTAGCAACGGGCGATCTGGTAGTAGCGCTCCAGCCCGCCGACCATCAGCAGCTGCTTGAACAGCTGCGGCGACTGCGGCAGCGCGTACCAGGAACCCGGCCGCAACCGAGCCGGCACGAGGAAGTCCCGGGCGCCTTCCGGCGTCGACCGGGTCATCGTCGGTGTCTCGACCTCGACGAAACCCTGGTCGTGCAGCACGTTCCGCGCAACGCGGTTGACTTCGCTGCGCAACCGCATCGCGTTCGCCGGGCCACCGCGCCGCAGGTCGAGGTAGCGGTACTTGAGCCGGATCTCCTCACCGACGTCGAGCCGCTCGTCGATCGGGAACGGCAGCGCCGCCGACTCGGACAGCACCTCCAGCTCGGTGACCAGCACCTCGATCTCGCCGGTCGGGATCTCCGGGTTGTCGTTGCCCTCCGGCCGCTTCGCGATCTCGCCGACGACCTTGATGCAGTACTCCGCGCGGAGCTGGTGTGCCCGCTCGGCCATCTCGCCTTCCCGGAACACGACCTGTGCGATCCCGCTCGCGTCGCGCAGGTCGATGAAGATCACCCCGCCGTGATCGCGCCGCCGGGCCACCCAGCCGGTGAGTGTGACGGTCTGGCCGGCCTGCTCGGCACGTAGTGTGCCGGCGTTGTGGGTGCGAAGCACTTCGCGGGGTCCTCTCGGAAAGCGGTGGTCACGGTCTTGCCATCGGTGTTTGCCGGCAACACGCCGACGGCTCAGGTTAACCAACCGGCCCTGGTTGGCCGCCACCAGGTTTCCCAGACGGAGCCCGCGTCACGCATCGCTGCGCACTGCGGGCGGCGGCGTCACAACAATGTCATCTGGCCTCCCTCCGTGCGCGCACTTTCGCCAGCGGGACGCGGCATGCTGCCCTCCGGCCAGCCTGCGTCCCCATCCCCTGGCACCCCGCGTTCCGCTCCGCCCGAGCGCGGTGCGAGCCCGTGCCGCCTCAGCAGTGGTGTGACCCGCGCCGAGAGCCACTTCCGGTAGCCGGCCTGCACGTAGCTGCCCCGCGCGTACAGCTCGCGATAGCGCGGGACGAGCTCGGGGTGCTGCGCGGCAAGCCACTGCGCGAATCACTCGCGCGCGCCCGGGCGCAGGTGGAGCGGAATCACGGTGACGCCCGTCGCCCCTGCCTCGGCGACGGCCGCCAGCAGCCCGTCGAGCGCCTCGACCGAGTCGGTGAGGCCGGGCAGTACCGGAGCGACGAACACGCCGCACGACAAGCCCGCCTCACGAGCCTTGCGCACCAGTTCCAGCCGCGCCTGCGGGCTGGGCGTGCCCGGTTCGAGCGTGCGCTGCAGTTCCCGGTCGAGCAGGGCGATCGACACACCGAGCCCAACCGAAACGTCCGCGCTCACCGAACGCAGCAGCGGCAGGTCCCGTGCGAGCACCGTGCCCTTCGTGAGGATCGAGAACGGTGTTCCCGACCGCGCAAGCGCGGAGATGATGCCCGGCATCAGCTCGTACTTGCCCTCCGCACGCTGGTACGGATCGGTGTTGGTGCCCATCGCGACGTGCTCGCGCTGCCAGCTCCGCCTGCGCAGCTGGGCGGTGAGAACCTCCGGCGCGTTGACCTTCACCACGACCTGAGTGTCGAAATCGCGCCCGGCGTCGAAGTCGAGGTAGGTGTGCGTGTTGCGGGCAAAGCAGTTGTGGCTCACCACCCCGTTCGCAATGAAGTCACCTGCGCCTGTGGTGATGTCGAACAGCGGCAGGCGTTTCCCGAGTGGTTCGACGGACACCACACCCAGCTTCGCCGCCGATTTGATGGCCGTGCCGTCGATGGTGCGTTTCCTGGTGACCGCCGGACCGGTCGTGTGGAAGAACCGCAGCCGCTCACCGAGCCCGCCGGCTAGCCGGAGCACGCGCAGGCCGCCAGCCCGGCCCGGGTCCTCCACGACATGAGCGAAACCGAACCGCTTCAACGCCACCCGCGCCGTGCTCAGGACCGTCGCATCAGTGAGAGGAAGGCGGAGGATCCCCCGCGAATGGCTGCCCTCGATGTCGAAGAGCCCGGCGAGGAAGCCCCGCTGCCAGTCCTCTTCAGGCGCGATGGGGAACTCGCCCGCATCGACGTCACAGTCCGGTGCGAACCGC
This sequence comes from Saccharomonospora sp. NPDC046836, assembly GCF_040645195.1. NCBI lineage: Bacteria > Bacillati > Actinomycetota > Actinomycetes > Pseudonocardiales > Pseudonocardiaceae > Saccharomonospora > Saccharomonospora sp. NPDC046836. The sequence goes on along the minus strand of NZ_JBEYXW010000006.1, from coordinate 73,970 downwards.
CGGAGCCGGTCCAGTACCTCCGCCTCCGCCGGGCGCCGGCCCGCGTGCGCACCAGCGAGGTAACCGGCCCGGTACGCAGGAGTGTCCGGTGGCCCCGCCGCGAACCGGCCGACCCCCAGCAACGCGTTGCCGGTCGTCAGGTGCGGGCGCCGCGCCGCGCCCTGCCGCGCACCGGTGACGTGCTTCCAGCCCCGGTTGGTCAGGAACCGGTGATCGCCGCTGGCGACCAGCTGCGTCCCGTCCTCCAGCGTGACCCGGTACGCGGGCTTCATGGTCGCCCAGTGCGCGAGCACCCTGGTCGGTATGTATCGCCGGTACCTGCCTTCCAGACGGGTTCCATAGACCTGCTCCCCCACGCGCAGCTCGGCGAGCGGCTTGGTGCGGCCGTCGGCGAGCAGGATCGGCGTGTCCCCCGCCAGGCAGTAGGTACAGGCATGCGAGCACCCCCGGTACGGGTTGACCGTCCACTGGAATGGCATCCGCGACGCATTCGGGACCTTGTTCAGTACCGACCTGGCATGCACCTCATGGAAGGTGACGCCGGAGAACTCCGGCGACCGCACGGAGCGGATCAGCCCGGACACGCCGAGCAGAGCCTGCTCGGCACTCCCGTCTGCGCGCTTGTCGGCTCGCTGGCCATCCCATCTCACAGCCTTGATTCGAACACATGTTCGATGTATTGTCAAGCGAAAGGCCCTGTAGTTGCAGCGGCCGGGAAGGGGTTCGAGGAAGAGTTCTTAGGAAGAAACAGGGCGGCATGGTGGCGGCTGGGTCGCTGTCACGTCCGACCCCCAGCCGGACGTGACAGCCGGGACCGAGCCCGTCACCACGCCGCCCACCGTCGAGCGATGTTCTCGATCAACTCAGACGCGGGCCCGTGACGACGGGTTCCGCCGAGCTACCGCAAGATAGGCCGGTGCTCCGCGATATCGCCGATGACGACACCGGCCCCGTCGAACGGGTGGCCGGGGCCGGACAGGCCCCACAGCCGAACCGCCAGCCGGAGCCGCGCGGGGGCACAACCGGCCGTATGGGCGCCCGGGACACGAGACCGCGCTCTGCCGAGCGGGCAACGCACCACCGCGCCGAACCGCCAGCCGGACATGGACACGGCCATGGGCATGGACATGGACATGGCCCTGCCGGGCCTGCTTCCCGCCGGGTGCGGGTTCTGCTCGTCTGCCTCCTCGCGCCGTTCGCGCTGGCGACAGTGGCGGCCGTGGCGTTGCTCTTCCCGTGGGGTGAGCCTGCCGCCCACAGCCGGCATTCCGTGGGCACGCCAGTGCATGGGGAGGTCACCGCGACCGCGACCGGACCGTGCCTTGCGCCCGGCCAGGTGCAGGTCGGCGAGCCGGCACCCGATGACCGGTCCTGCCTGACCGTCGATGTCGTCCTCACCGACGGCGAGGCCTCCGGCCAGACGATCAGCAAGACCGTGCCCATCGAGCCGAGTACCCCGCGGTTCACGGCAGGTGACGCGGTCGTGCTGTCCTACACCGGCTCCCAGCCTGCCGATCCGGAGTCGTACCAGATCCAGGACTTCCAGCGGGGTGTGCCGCTGCTGCTGCTCGCCGCACTGTTCGCCATCGCGGTGCTCGTGCTGGGACGCTGGCGCGGGCTCGCCGCGCTGGTGGCGCTGGGACTGAGCTTCGCGGTGCTCGCCGTGTTCGTCCTGCCTGCGATCCTGCACGGGGAAAATCCGCTGGCGGTGGCGATCGCGGGCTCGAGCATGATCATGCTCGTAGCGCTGTACCTCACGCACGGGGTCTCCGCGCGCACATCGGTGGCCGTGCTCGGCACCATGGTGAGCCTCGCGCTCATCGGCGTGCTGTCGGTGATCTTCTCCGCCGCGGCACAACTGACCGGGCTCAGCGACGACACCGCCTCGCTGATCGCCGCGCTCGGGCACGGCATCGACGCACGCGGGCTCCTGCTGGCCGGGGTCGTCATCGGCGCCCTCGGCGTGCTCGACGACGTGACGGTGACCCAGACGAGCGCGGTCTGGGAACTACGCAGGGCGAACCCCGCACTGAGCTGGCGCCAGCTCTACAGCGCTGGCCTGCGTATCGGGCGTGACCACGTTGGCTCGGCTGTGAACACCCTGGTCATGGCCTACGCGGGCGCGGCGCTGCCGGTGCTGCTGATCTCCTCGTTGTCCGGCGTTGGCCTCGGCACGATCCTGGGCTCGGAGGACATCGCCTCCGAGATCGTGCGCACGTTCGCCGGCAGCATCGGCATCGTGGCGGCCGTGCCGGTGACGACCCTGCTCGCCGCACTCATCGTGGTGCGCGAGGAGGACGTCACTCCAGCGTCGCGACGAACCGGCTCACCGCGTCCATCGTGAACCGCTGGGCGAGCTTGCCCGACGGCGCCACGGACCCGAGCCGGTAGAGCGGGCGGTCGGCCGCGGCGTCACCACGGGCCTCCGAGCGCAGCTGGGCCACGAGCAGCTCGGAGAACACCATGCCGTTGGCGTCGAAGTTGTTGGCCAGCGCGTCGGCGAGTCTGCGCAGCGCCAGAATCCCCAGCTCGCGGCCCCCGGTACCGGCGTAGACCGCCAGGTCGATCTTGACGGCGTTACCGCGCTGCCCCGCGTTGATGAGCAACCCGACGGTGCGGGTACCGCGGACGTCGGTGACCAGCAGATCGATGCGCTTGGCCGTGACGAGGTCGATGCGGCGGGTGCCCCAGTTCCGCACGGCCACCGTGTGCCCCTCCAGCCACACCTGCCGCCGCGCGGTGAACGACACCAGGTACAGCAGCGGCAGCGCGACGACGGTGGCGACCACCAGCCCTGCGGTCTGCCCGCCGATCAGCCCGGCGATCCCGCCGAAGGCAGCGGCGAAGATGACCACACCGACCAGGCCCGACACGGCGCGACGGCGGCGCAGCGCCGGATTGTCGCCATAGAGCGAGATCCTCTCCGGCTCCGGCGCCGGCGTGCGCTGCACCTGCTCGGGCTCACTCATGAGATACCCCCTCGCGCACCGTCTCCGAGAAACGGGTTCGTGGCCTTCTCGCGGCCGATGGTCGTGTTGGGCCCGTGCCCGGGCAGGACGACGGTGTCGTCCGCGAGCGGCAGCAGCGTGGTCCGCAGCGACCGCATGATCGCCGCGCCATCGCCGCCCGGCAGGTCGGTCCGCCCGATCGAGCCCGCGAAGAGCGTGTCCCCGGTCAGCGCGAGCTGACCGCCCTGCGTGCTGCCGAGCAGCAGGACCACAGAACCCGGGGTATGCCCCGGCGTGTGCTCGACGATGATCCGCAGCCCCGCCAGTTCGAGCGTGCCCTCGCCGAGCTCGCTGACCCGTCGCGGCTCGGCGAGCGTGCGGGGGCCGAGCGCGGCGGCGAGCTGCGGACCGAGCCCACGCAACGGATCCGAGAGCAGCGGCCGGTCCTCGAGCCTGATCCACACCGGGATGCCGTGCGCGTCGGCGACCGTGGCCGCGGACGCCACGTGGTCGAGATGACCATGGGTGGCCAGCACGGCCGCGGGGGTGAGGTGATGCTCCCGCAGCGCCTCGTCGATGCGCTCGGTGGCGCCTTCACCTGGATCGACGATCACGCACTCGCGGCCGGCACCGGAGGCCAGCAGGTAGCAGTTCGCCTGGAACGCGCCGGCCGGAAACCCGACGACGAGCACGAAATCCACCTCCGCGATTGGGATCTGCCCCACCCTAGCCGCCCCTCTACCGGGTTCTCACAGACAGTGCCCATAGACTGCCGCCAGCCCGCAGCCGCCCGCCTCGGCCGGTCGCGGGTGTCCGCGAGGCGAATCTCGAGAACTTCTGGGAGGGCAGGTGGCGACCAACCAGCAGCGCCGTGAGGCTGCGAAACGCAAGCTCGAGCGGCAGCTCGTGCGCCGGGCCGAGCAGGCGAAGCGACGCAGGATCATCGGCGTCGGCGTGACCGTCGGTGTGGTCGTCATCGTCGCGGGGCTGGTGGTGATCCTGACGACCCAGGGCGGCGACGACCCCAACGCCGAGCCTGCCCAGTCCTCGTCGGCCGCACCGTCGTCACCGCAGATCGACATCCCCACTCAGCGCATGCAGCCCGCGGCCCGCCCCGAGCCCCTGCCGAACCCGGCCACCTGCGAGTACCCGACCTCCGGCGAGGCGGCCAAGCAGGTGAACCCGCCCAACGGCCAGAACGTCTCCGCCGAGGGCACCGTCAACGTCACCCTGCACTCGAGCGCGGGCGACATTCCGCTGGCCCTCGACCGCGCGCTGGCGCCGTGCACGGTGAACAGCTTCGTCAGCCTGGCCGAGCAGGGCTACTACACCGACACGGCATGCCACCGGCTCGGCACCACCGGCCTGCAGATGCTGCAGTGCGGCGACCCGAGCGGCAGCGGCAGCGGCGGCCCCGGCTACACGTTCGGCGACGAGACCTTCGACTCGCTGACCTACGGCCGCGGCATCCTGGCGATGGCCAACGGCGGGCCCAACACCAATGGCAGCCAGTTCTTCATGGTGTACGGCAACGCGCCGCTCTCCCCGGACTACACGGTGTTCGGCACGATCAGCGACGCGGGCCTGCAGGTCCTCGACGAGATCGCCCGTGCAGGCGATGACGGCAGCTTCGAGCCGAGCCCCGGCGGCGGCAAGCCGAACATGGACGTGACGTTCACCGGTGTCACCGTCGACGCGTAGTGCGGGCTGAGCTCAACGGTTCGCCGGCCACCGCGGAGCAGCTCGCTGTGTCCGCGGTGGCCGGTTACGGCCACTTCACGACGATGCAGGTGCGTGCGGGGCGCGTCCGCGGTGTGGATGCGCACCTGCGACGGCTGGCCACCGCGACCCGCACACTGTTCGGCACCGACCTGGACACCGGGCTGGTGCGTACCTACCTGCGCCGGGCGGTCTCCGGCGCCGATGCGGTGACGGCCAGGGTCACGGTGCTCTCGCTGGCGACACCGCGGGGTGCGGCGGCCCCGGTCGAGCCCGACGTGCTGGTGACGTTGCGTGCGCCGAGTGAGCCGTCCACGGTGCCCGTCCGGCTGCGGTCCGTGCGGCACGAACGCGTGTTGCCGGAGGTCAAGCACGTCGGCACGTTCGACCTGTTCCATCACACCCGCGAGGCCCAGCGTGCCGGGTACGACGACGCACTGTTCGTCAACGCCGCCGGCTTCGTCTCCGAGGTGTCGGTCTGGAACATCGGCTTCTTCGACGGGGAACGCGTGCTCTGGCCGGACGCGCCGAAACTCGCCGGCACCACACAGCTCCTGCTCGAACATGGGCTCGCGGCGCTGGGTGTGCCCACGCGCACCCTGCCGGTTTCGCCGGCCGCAGCGCGGGCGGAACGTTCGGCGTTCCTGTGCAACTCGGCCGATCCGGCCCGCCCGGTCGCCGCGATCGACGACACCCCACTGACCATCGATCACGCGCTGACCGACCTCCTCACGCGCGCGTTCGCCACCAACGCCTGGGTAGCGATCTAGCCGGAGTCAGCCGGTGAATCTCGGGGGCCGGCGTTCGAGGAAAGCGGCCACGCCTTCGGCGTAGTCGGCGCCGTGCACGACGGCGCCGCGGATCTCGTCCACTTCGGAGTCTGCCTCGGCCTGGCCGGACAGGATCTTCTCGATGATCCGGTTCATCCCGCGAACCGCAGGCTGAGACCGTGAACACAGCGTGCGCACGAACTCCATTGTGGACTCTTCGAGGGCCGCTTCCGGGAACACGTCGTTGACCAGCCCCATCTCGCGCGCCCGTGCGGCATCGACGAGCTGACCGGACAGCAGCAGGTACCGCGCATGCGCGGGGCCGACGAGCAGCACGAGCCGGCGGGTCGACGTGAAGTGGTACACGATGCCCAGCTTGGCCGGGGTGATCCCGAAACGTGCGTCGTCGGCGGCGAACCGGAAGTCGCAGGCCACAGAAAGCTGGCAGCCGCCGCCAACGCAGTTGCCGCGGATCATCGCCACGGTGGGCTTGCACAGCGAGCTGAGCGCGTGCACCGCGGCGTCGACGGCCTTGTCGTAGGTCGCGGCACCTTCAGCGGACGAGCGCAGGTCACGGAACTCGCCGATGTCGGCGCCCGCCGAGAAGTCCGCACCGGCACCGGTGAGCACCAGCACCTTCACCGCGGGATCCTGCGCCACCTCGTCGACGAGACCGGGTATGGCCGACCACATGTCGTAGCTGATGGCGTTGCGCTTACCGGGCCTGGCGAAGGTCAGCCGCGCGACCTCGCCGTCACGTGCGAATTCGATCCCCTCGGTCATGACACCGCAGCCTAGGGCGCTGTGCGGGCCTTACGAGGCCGAGGTGACCCGGTACACGTCGTAGACGCCCTCGACGTTGCGCACCACCTTCAGCACGTGCCCGAGATGCTTGGGATCGCCCATCTCGAAGGTGAACCGGCTGACCGCGACCCGGTCACGCGAGGTGGTGACCGAGGCCGACAGGATGTTCACCCGCTCATCGGCGAGCACCTTGGTGACGTCGGAGAGCAGCCGGTGCCGGTCGAGCGCCTCGACCTGGATCGCCACGAGGAACACCGACGACTCCGACGGCGCCCATTCGACCTCGACCAGCCGCTCCGGCTGCTGGCGCAGGTCGTCGGCGTTGGTGCAGTCGGTGCGGTGCACGCTGACGCCGCCGCCGCGGGTCACGAAGCCGAGGACCTCGTCGCCGGGCACCGGCGTGCAACACCGGGCCAGCTTGGCCCAGATGTCGCTCTGCCCCTTGACGATCACGCCAACGTCGCCTGAGCCGCGCCGCCGGGTGACCGTGGACGGGGTCGCCCGCTCCGCGAGCTCCTCCTCGGCCTCCTCGACACCGCCGATGAGCGCGACCAGCCGCTGCACGACGTGCTTGGCGCTGGTGTGCGCCTCGCCGACCGCGGCGTAGAGCGAGCTGATGTCCGGGTGCCGCAGCTCCTTGGCGACCGCACTCATCGAGTCCGCCGACACCAGCCGCTGGATCGGCAGCCCGATCTTGCGGACTTCCTTGCTGATCGCTTCCTTGCCCGCCTCGATCGCCTCGTCGCGCCGTTCCTTGGCGAACCACTGCCGGATCTTGGCGCGAGCCTTCGGCGATCCGGTGAAGGCCAGCCAGTCCCGGCTGGGGCCGGCGCCCTCGGCCTTCGAGGTGAAGATCTCGACGACCTCACCGTTCTCCAGCTTGCGCTCCAGCGCGACGAGCCTGCCGTTGACCCGCGCCCCGATGCAGCGGTGACCGACCTCGGTGTGCACCGCGTAGGCGAAGTCCACCGGCGTCGACCCCACGGGCAGCGTGATCACGTCGCCCTTCGGCGTGAAGACGAAGATCTCGCGGGTCGCCAGGTCGTAGCGCAGCGACTCGAGGAACTCGCCGGGGTCGGCGGCCTCCCGCTGCCAGTCCAGCAGCTGCCGCATCCAGGCCATCTCGTCGATGTCGACGGCGGTGCCGCTGTGGGTGCCCCTGGTCTCCTTGTACCGCCAGTGCGCGGCGATCCCGTACTCGGCGGTGCGGTGCATCTCGTGCGTGCGGATCTGCACCTCGAGTGGTTTACCGTCCGGCCCGATCACCGTGGTGTGCAGCGACTGGTACACCCCGTACCGCGGCTGGGCGACGTAGTCCTTGAACCGGCCCGGCATCGGCTGCCACAGCGCGTGGACGACACCCATCGCGGCATAACAGTCACGGACGTCCTCGACGAGAATCCGCACGCCCACGAGGTCGTGGATGTCGTCGAGGTCGCGCCCCCGCACGATCATCTTCTGGTGGATCGAGTAGTAGTGCTTGGGCCTGCCCTCGACCTTCGCGGTGATCCGCGAGGACTCGAGCTGGTTGGTGAGCTCTCCGATCACCCAGCGCAGGTAGGTGTCCCGCGATGGCGCGCGGTCGGCGACCAGGCGCACGATCTCGTCGTACTTCTTCGGCTGCAGGATGGCGAACGCCAGGTCTTCCAGCTCCCACTTCACCGTCGCCATGCCGAGGCGGTGCGCGAGCGGGGCAAGGACCTCAAGGGTCTCCTTGGCCTTGCGCGCCTGCTTCTCCGGCGGCAGGAAACGCATGGTCCGCATGTTGTGCAGCCGGTCGGCCAGCTTGATCACCAGCACCCGCGGGTCGCGCGCCATGGCGATGACCATCTTGCGGATGGTCTCGGCCTCGGCGGCGTGCCCGAGCTTGACCTTGTCCAGCTTGGTGACCCCGTCGACGAGCTGCGCGACCTTCTCCCCGAAGTCGGCGGAGAGCGCATCGAGCGAGTAGCCGGTGTCCTCGACGGTGTCGTGCAGCAGCGCCGCCACGAGCGTCGTGGTGTCCATTCCCAGCTCGGCCAGGATGGCGGCCACCGCGAGCGGATGCGTGATGTAGGGGTCGCCGGACTTGCGGCGCTGGTGCCGGTGCAGCTCCTCGGCGACGTCGTAGGCGCGCTGCAGCAGTGCCAGGTCGGCGTTCGGGTGGAGCTCACGGTGGACGGCGGCCAGCGGTTCCAGTACCTGCTTCACCGACGCGGCACGCTGGGCGGTGATGCGCCGGGCCAGCCGTGCCCGCACCCGACGGGTCGCCGAGGGAGCCCTGATCGCGCCGCCGTTCGGCACGACGCGAGGGGCTTGCGGTTGCTGTACCTGCGCCGACGGCTGGGCAGATTGTGCACTCGCGTCGCCGCCCGAACGGGCTGACACGACGGAATCGAGCTCTTGGCTCACCCGCACCTCCGGCTCATTGCGCGGTCGCTAGACACCCAGGGTAACCCCCGGCGACTGCCGCCGCGTTCAGCGCTCCGGCCGGCGCACCCGCGCCCAGTTCAGACGGTACGCAGCGCGGCGACCGGCAGGCCGGCGAGACGGTCCCGCGCGCCGAGCGCGGCGAGCTCCAGCACTACGGCGACACCCGGCACGGTCGCACCCGCCTCCCGCAGCAGCGCGGCGGTCGCGGCGACCGTGCCGCCGGTGGCCAGCACGTCGTCGACGATGGCCACCCGCTCCCCCGCCGCCACTGTCCCGACCGGCAGCTCCAGCGTGGCGGTGCCGTACTCCAGCGCGTAGTCGATACGGCCTGCCACCGCGGGCAGCTTCCCCGGCTTACGCACGAGGGCCACGCCGAGTCCCCTGGCGTAACCGACAGCCGCCGCCAGCACGAACCCGCGCGCCTCCACCGCGGCCAGGCGGTCCACCGAGTCGCCGACCTCCTCAGCCAGCGCGTCGACCACCGACGCGAACGCCGCGGCGTTGCCGAACACCGGGCTCAGGTCGCGGAACAGCACACCCTGACTGGGGAAGTCGGGGATCTCCGCGACCAGATCCAGCGCCTCGTCGACCTTCATCGCTTGCGTTTGCCGGCGGGCTTACCGCCCCGGCGCTGCTGCTGCCGTTGGTGCGCCTTCGGGTGCCGGGCCGGCACGCTGGCCGCGGCGGCGAAGGCCTCCTCGCGGCGCAGCTCGGCGGCCAGCGCATCGTCGTCGGCCGGATCGAAGTCCTCGGTCTCCCTGGCGGCGGCCTTACGCGCCTGGTTCTCCCTGCGGGCACGCACCCGCTCGGCCTGCTGCTGGTACTTCGGGTCCCGCATCTTGAAGAACACCAGCAGCGGAGTGGCCAGCAGCACCGACGACAGCACACCGGCAAGCATGCCGGTCAGCTGCACCAGCGCCAGGTCCTGCAGCGTGCCTGCGCCGAGCAGGATGTAGCCGACGACCAGCAGGCCGAGCACCGGAAGCAGCGCGATCACCGACGTGTTGATCGAGCGCATCAGTGTCTGGTTCAGCGCGAGGTTGGCCGCCTCGGGGTAGGTGCGCCGGGTGAGGTTGAGCAGACCGCGGGTGTTCTCCTTGACCTTGTCGAACACGACGACCGTGTCGTACAGCGAGAAACCGAGAATCGTCAGCAGGCCGATGACGGTGGCCGGGGTGACCTCGAACCCGACCAGCGAGTACACCCCCGCCGTCACCACGATGTCGTGGATCAGTGCGACGAGTGCCGCGATCGCCATCCATTTTTCGAAGTAGACGATCAGGAAGATCGTCACCAGCACGATGAAGACCGCGAGGGCGAGGAGCGCCTGTCGCGAGATCTCACCGCCCCACGACGCGCTCACGGCGCTGTCGCTGATCACGTTCATGCTGGGTTGCCCGTCAGAGCCCAGCGGCTGCAACTCGGTGAACAGCGCCTGTTTGACCTGGGCGACCTGGTTGGTGTCCAGCGTGTTGGACCGCACCTGGATGGTCGCCGCGTCGCCGACGCCAACCTGCTGTGCCTCGGACGGGTTCTCACCGATGGCGCCGGCGAAGATCTCCTTGGTGCGTTCCGGATCGATATGCCCGTGCGCACCCTGCGCCGGCATCTGGATCTGGGTTCCGCCCTCGAACTCGATGCCCAGGTTGAAGCCCTTGAACGCCATGGACCCGATGCAGATCAGCATCAGCAGGCTGAACGCCACGAACCAGCGTTTCCGGTGACCGACGATGTCGAAGGCGCCGGTGCCGGTGTAGAGCCGGGTGAAGACCGACTCCTTGCGAGCGGTGGCCTTCTCGGTGGGCTCGGTGGGCTCGGGCGTCTTGTCGTTGCGCTCGTCCATGTCAGGCCCCCTTCGTGGCCGCGCCGACATGGCCGCCGGTCCGTCGGGTCGCCCCGACCTTCTGCACGGCGCCGAGCCCCGACAGTGCCGGGCTCGACAGCCGCTTCGACTTGGCCACCAGCGCCACCAGCGGGTGGGTGACCAGGAAGACGACGATCAGGTCGAGCACCGTGGACATGCCCAGCGTGAAGGCGAAGCCCTTCACCTCGCCGACCGCCAGCAGGTACAGCACCGCGGCCGCGAGGAACATGATGGCATCGGAGGCCAGGATCGTCCGCCGGGCACGCAGCCAGCCGCGTGGGACGGCGGAGCGGAAGGTCCGGCCTTCCCGCATCTCGTCCTTGAGCCGTTCGAAGTACACGACGAACGAGTCGGCGGTGACACCGATGGCGACGATGAACCCGGCGACACCGGCGAGGTCGAGGGTGAACCCGATCCAGCGTCCCAGCAGCACCAGCACGGCGTACACGATCATGCCGGACAGCGCGAGCGACAGGACCGTCAGCACACCGAGCATCCGGTAGTAGATCAGGCAGTACACGAAGACGAGCGCGATACCGATCCCACCTGCGATGAGCCCGGCCTCCAGGGACGCCAGGCCCAGTGTCGCCGACACGGTCGTCGCGTCGGACGAGTTGAACGACAGCGGCAGCGAGCCGTACTTCAGCACATCAGCCAGGTTCTTCGCCTCGGCCTGGGTGAACTGCCCGGTGATCTCGGTCTGCCCGTTCGGGATCGCCTCGGTGATGTTGGGCGCCGACACGACCTTGGTGTCCAGCACGAATGCAGCGCGCTGGTTGATGTTCGCGGAGGTGAAGTCGGCCCAGGTGCTCGCCCCCGCGCTCTTGAAGGTCAGGTTGACCACCCAGGCACCACGCTGGCTGTTGAAGCCGGAGGTGGCGTCCTGGATCTCCGTGCCCTCCAGGAACACCGGCGCGAGCACGTACTTCTCCGTGCCGTCCTCGTTGCAGGTCACCAGCGCCTTGGCGGGGTCGTCGTTGCCGACGAGCGGGTCGGCCGCGCCGGGCATGCAGGTCAGCGACGCGAGCGCCGCGGCCTGGGCCTGCTGCGCGGCCGCGACCGCGGTCTGGTCGCTGGGGTTGGCCGGGAGGAGGGCGTCGCTCTGCCTGACGGCCTTCGCCGCCTGGATCTCCTGGGCAACCCTCTCCTCAGGAGTCAGCGACTCGCCGGAGCCGGGTTGCGGCGACGGGCTCGGCGAAGGCGGCTGCTGGGCCGCTGCCGGGGAGCTACCACCGTTGGCCGGTGGCGTCGGTGTCTGTGGCGTCTGGCTGCCACTGCCCGGGGGCTGGCCGGTCTCCTGCTGCGGTGGCTGTGTCTGAGCCGCCGGCTCGGCCGCGATCACCTGGCGGAAGCCGAGCTTGGCCGTGCGGCCGAGCGTCTTGGCCTGCTCACCCTCGTTACCGGGCACCGTGATCACGACGTTGCTGCCGTCGAGGAGGACCTCGGCACCACTCACGCCGATCCCGTTGACCCGGGTCTCGATGATCTGCCGCGCCTGCTCGAGCTGTTCGCGGGACGGGGCAGAGCCGTCCGGCGTCCGCGCCGTCAGCGTGACCCGGGTTCCGCCTTGCAGGTCGATGCCCAGTTTCGGCGTCGGCTGGCGGTTGCCGGTGAAGAACACCAATGCGTACAGCACGACGACGATGAGGACGAAAAAGATGAGGTAGCGTCCCGGGCGGATGTGCCCGGCCGGAGGTGCCACGGTCGGTCGGTCTCCTCGAACTCGGTGTCGCGGCTAGGGGTCATGCCGCGTAGGCACGCTGTCCTGGGATGAGAAAGCGAACGCACGCAGCACCGAGACAGTACTCGGTGCTGCGTGAACGCCTTGTTCGCCCCACGCCGGAGCGCACGCACCGGCGCTGGCGAACGGGCGAACCGCGTTACTTCTTCTCGTGCTCGAGCGGCGGAGCGACCTGCGGGCCCTTGGCGGCCTCGCTCTCCTTGACGTCGGCCTCGGCGACCGTCACGTCGTCCTCGTCGTCGGTGGCGTCGTCGGCGGCGTCGTCCTCCACCACCGGATTGATCTTCTCCCGGACCGCCTGCCGCAGCCAGGTGGTGACCACGCCGTCGGCGATCTCGAGGTCGATCGTGGTGTCGTCGCTGGCGTCGGCCACGGTCGCGTACATGCCCGACGTCGTCATCACGCGGTCGCCGGGCGCCAAGCTGTTCTGCAGCTCCTGCTGCTGCGCCATCATCCGCTTCTGCTTGCGCGTGCCCATGACAAGCGGGATCGCGACGACGAGCAGCAGCAGCAGCGGCAGGAAAAGGCCGTCCATGGTTCTCCATTCGGGGACGCCACCGGTGGCGATGCGTCCGGGTTTGTCTGAATGTGCTCTCTTGAGTGTGCCAGGTACCGCTGTGAACGCCAGCACCGCCTGACGGGAGCACCTCGGCCCTTGTTCAGTCGAACAGGGTCTGCGCAGCGGCGTCAACCCCGGCGACGTCCGCCGGCGCCTGCAGACCGAGATGCTCCCACGCGGCTGCGGTCGCCACACGACCACGCGGAGTGCGCGCCAGCATACCGGCGCGGACGAGATACGGCTCACACACCTCTTCGACCGTCGTCGGCTCCTCCCCCACCGCGACGGCGAGCGTGGACACCCCGACGGGGCCGCCACCGAACGAGCGGACGAGTGCGGCCAGCACCGCCCTGTCGAGGCGGTCGAGACCGAGTTCGTCGACGTCGTAGACCTCGAGCGCCGCGCGAACGACGTCCAGTGTGGCCTTGCCGTCGGCACGGACCTCCGCGTAGTCACGTACGCGGCGGAGCAGGCGGTTGGCGATACGCGGCGTGCCACGGGACCGCCGGGCGATCTCGCTCCTGCCCGCATCGTCCACGAGGATCCCGAGCAGGCTCGCCGACCTGGCGAGGACCTGTTCCAGCTCCTGCGGGCTGTAGAACTCCATCTGCCCTGTGAAGCCGAAGCGGTCGCGTAGCGGTCCGGTCAGCGCACCGGAGCGGGTGGTCGCGCCGACGAGCGTGAACGGGGCGATCTCCAGCGGGATACTCGTCGCGCCGGGCCCTTTGCCGACCACGACGTCCACGCGGAAGTCCTCCATCGCGAGGTACAGCATCTCCTCGGCGGGACGGGCGATGCGGTGGATCTCGTCGATGAAGAGCACGTCGCCCTCGGCGAGGTTCGACAGCATCGCGGCCAGGTCACCGGCACGCTCCAGCGCAGGGCCGGAGGTGATCCGGATGGCCGCGTCCAGCTCGGCGGCGATGATCATGGAGAGGCTGGTCTTGCCGAGTCCGGGTGGCCCGGACAGCAGCACGTGGTCCGGTGGGACGCCACGCTTGCGCGCGCTCTCCAGCACCAGGTGCAGCTGCTCGCGCACGCGCGGCTGCCCTACGAACTCGGTGAGCTTGCGTGGCCGCAACGCGGTCTCGACCTCGCGCTCACCGGTCTGCGGGAACGCCGACAGCGCCGGGGTGTCCGGCTCGGAATCGGTCACGGCAGCTCCGTCGCCGCGGTGGGCGGGCCTGCCGGGCTCATCGCTTGCGTCCCAGCGTGGTCAGCGCGGCGCGCAGGACGTTCGAGGTATCGGCGCCGGGATCGCTCGCGACAACCGTGTCCACGGCCTGTTCGGCCTGTTTGGCGGGGAAGCCGAGGCCGACCAGTGCCTCCACGACCTCGGTCCGCACGGCGCCGGACGCACTCGCCCCCGGCACGGCGCCGGTGGTTTCGGCCGGCGTGACCTTGTCCCGCAGCTCCAGCGTCAGCCGCTCGGCGCCCTTCCGGCCGATGCCGGGAACCTGGGTGAGCACCGTGATGTTGCCCTCGGCGAGCGCGGTACGCAGCTTGTCCGGGTCGAGGACGGCCAGCGCGGCGAGCGCAAGGCGCGGGCCGATCCCGGACACGGTCTGCAGCAGGCCGAACAGCTCGCGTGCCTCGGCGTCGGCGAAACCGAACAGGGTCAGGGAGTCCTCCCTGACCACGAGCGAGGTGTAGAGCCGGACCTCGTCACCGCGGCGCAGCGTGGCCAGGGTCGATGGGGTGGCCTGCACGGCCAGCCCGACTCCGCCGACCTCCACCACCGCGTGGTCGAGCCCGATCGACAGCACCTCGCCGCGCACTGAGGCGATCATCGCCCTGCTCCCGTCTTCCTTGTCGTGGCGGCCCGCACCGCACCCGTGTCCTTGTCGGCGGCCTGTCGTGCCTTCGCCGCCGCGGCCAGGCGGGCCCGGTGCACGCGGGCCAGCTCCGCCGCCCTGGCCTCCGCCTCGGCCAGCCGGGACCGCATCGGCTGCCGCCACAGATGGCAGATGGCCAGCGCCAGCGCATCGGCCGCGTCGGCAGGGCTCGGCCGTTCCACGAGCTTGAGCAGCCGCGTCACCATGCCCGTGACCTGTGCCTTGTCGGCACGACCCGACCCGGTGACGGCGGCCTTGACCTCACTGGGGGTGTGGAAGGCGACAGGCAGGCCCCTGCGTGCGGCGCTGAGCGCGACCACACCGCCGGCCTGTGCCGTGCCCATTGCCGTGCGGACATTGTGCTGGCTGAACACCCGTTCGACCGCGACGGCCTCCGGCCGGTAGGTGTCCAGCCACTCCTCCACCGCGCCGGAGAGCTGGAGCAGCCGGCTCGCGAGGTCGGCATCGGCCGGGGTACGCACGACGTCGACCGCGACACAGGTCACGGTGCGGCCGAGGCCGCCATCCACGACCCCGAGGCCGCACCGGGTCAGCCCGGGGTCCACACCGAGCACACGCAAGCCGGCCTCCCTCTGCCGCGAACACCAGTTCGAGAACGCAGGCTACCGGCCCGCGCAGGGCCGGTAGCCGAGGCACGCCGGGTAACGGTTACGGGAAGCGCACGAGCGCCTGGACGGGCGTGTGGTCCGAGGGGTACCGGCCGTCGACGCGGAAGGTGTTGATGGCGGCCGCGAGCACCTGCACCCGCGAGTTCGCCAGTACCCAGTCGATCCGGTTCGCGCCGAGCACCGGGTCACGGTAGTTCGGGAAGGTGCCCCACGCCGGCGTGAGCTGTGCGCCTGCCGCCCAGGTGTCGACCAGACCGCCCTCGGTGAGAATGCGGTAGGACGCCGAGCTCGGCGCCGGTGTGTTGAAATCGCCGGTCAGCACCACCGGAAGGCTCGGGTCGAACCCGGCGATCCGGTCACGCACGAGTGCCGCGCTGCGCTGCCGGGAGTTCTCCGACTGGTGGTCGAAGTGGGTGTTGACGTGAATGAAGTCCCGCCCGGTACGCAGATCCCGGAACCGCACCCAGGTGACCATCCGGATGACGTTGTTGCCCCACGACTTCGAGCCGATCACGTTCGGGGTGTCCGACAGCCAGAAGTGGTCGAAGTCCAGCGGCTGGACTCGCCGCGTGTCGAAGTACACCGCCATGAACTCGCCGCGGCCGCCGCCCTCGCGCCCGAGCCCGATCCAGTCGTAGAAGTGCGGCAGGTCGCCGCTGATCTGCAGGACCTGACGGTAGAGCGCCTCCTGGACACCGAGCACCGTCGGCTTCTCCAGCTCAAGGAACTCCGCCAGCACCGGCTGCCGGTCGGCCCACGAGTCAGGGGAACCCGGCGCTGCGTTCACGTCGACGCGGATGTTGAACGTCATGACGTGCACCTGGTCGCCCTTCGCGGGGCCGATCAGCGCCTTGTCCCCGTGGCTTGCGGTGGTATCGGCGCCGGCCACCCCGGCGGTACCCAGCAGGCCGGCGATCCCTGCGGCGCCGGCGATTCCCAGCGCACCTCGCCGCGACACACCCGATACGTCCACGTTTCCTCCTCGAAGTCGGACTCGACGAACGAGGAGACTGTGGTCGATGATCATGTGCGGAACCCGGCGCGCAGACGACCGCGGGACGAACAGGAACCGAACTCGGCCGCCGCCGCCTTCAGTCCACTATGGACTTTCGCCGCCCGGCGTCCAGCTCTCCGGTAGGCCACTGACAGTCAGAATCGGCTGCCAGGCGGCGAAACCTTCGGGCGCACCGGCGTCCCACGGCCACTGCCGTTCCGGCGTGGGCACGATGATCTGCACGGCGGGGAAATCGCCGTCGGGGTAGACGAGAAAGGCGCTGCCGAAGAACTCGGGGTAGTGCCCACGAGCGACCTTTTCGAACGTCACCGGCACATCGTTGAAGAAATCGTCGTACAGCGTGCCGAACTCGAACTGCTCCCCCGCGGCCGCGCGGTCGACGTAGGCGTCCAGCAGCACCGACCCGAGCGGTTCCGGCAGCCCGACGACCACCGCCTCCGGCACACCGTGCATCGCCCACGCACACACCGTGAACGCGTATCCCGCGCCGTGATCGTCAGGGGGCACCGTGATGACGGCGTTGCCGCGTTCCTCTGCCTGCGCGACGATCCACTCGCGGAGTTGGTGATCCTGCTCGTCGGCAACGGTCTCGGGCGTCACGGCGATCATTGTGCCGTACCGGTGCGCGAGAGCCCAGCATCCTGACGGAAACCGACGTGACGCATTTCCTAGCGATAGGCGGCCATTACCCCCTACTATCGACAAACCGACCCCGAACTGGAAACCACACCATGTCCGACCACACCTTGAAATCCCCGCCTCCCGAGGGCGAAAGGGAAAACCTGCACGACCGGATCGTCACGGCCGAGCTGAAGCTCATGACCGGGGAACAGCTCACCCCGATGGAGCAACGCATTCTCGCCTACACCGTCTTCGCGGGTGGCTGCGCTTCCTGCGCACAGTGAGTTCCACAGCTCGATCGACTGTCCGAAAAGGACTCTGCGTCGCGCGGTAACCAGCCGCTACAAAGCCGGACGCCGCTTTCGCTCCGGCGTGCGAAGCGAAAGCGGCGTCGGGTGGTGCGAAGGTCAGGCGCCGACCTCGGCCAGGACCTCGTCGCTGACGTCGAAGTTCGCGTAGACGTTCTGCACGTCGTCGCAGTCCTCGAGCGCGTCGATCAACCGGAACACCTTCTTGGCGCCCTCGGCGTCCAGTGGCACGTTGACCGACGGCAGGAAGTTGGCCTCGGCGGACTCGTAGTCGTAGCCCGCTTCCTGCAGTGCCGAGCGCACCGCAACGAGGTCGCCCGCCTCGGAGACGATCTCGTAGCTCTCACCGAGGTCGTTGACCTCCTCTGCGCCCGCGTCGAGCACGGCCATCAGCACGTCGTCCTCGGCGAGATCGTTCTTCGGCATGAGCACGACACCCTTGCGGTTGAACAGGTACGCCACCGATCCGGGGTCGGCGAGTGAGCCGCCGTTGCGGCTCAGCGCGGTCCGCACCTCGGAGGCGGCCCTGTTCTTGTTGTCGGTGAGGCACTCGATCAGCACGGCGACACCGTTGGGGCCGTAGCCCTCGTAGGTGATGTTCTGCCAGTCGGCGCCACCGGCTTCCTCACCGGCGCCGCGCTTGCGCGCACGCTCGATGTTGTCTGCCGGGACCGAGTTCCTTTTGGCCTTCTGGATGGCGTCGTACAGCGTCGGGTTGCCGTCCGGGTCGCCCCCGCCAGTCCGCGCGGCGACCTCGATGTTCTTGATCAGTCTCGCGAACAGCTTGCCACGCTTGGCGTCGAGGGCGGCCTTCTTGTGCTTGGTCGTGGCCCACTTGGAGTGGCCGCTCATCTCTCCTCCAGATCTAACGTTTCCTGCACGATGCCCACGAACAGCCGGTGCACACGCTCGTCCCCCGTGAGCTCGGGATGGAACGCGGTGGCGAGCACCGGCCCCTGGCGGACCGCGACGATCCTATCCGCAGCCGCTCCCGCGTCCTGGGTATGCGGGATCCTGGCGAGCACCTCGACCCCGTCGCCGGTCTTCTCCACCCACGGGGCGCGGATGAAGACGGCGTGCAGCGGTCCACCGTCGATTCCGGCGACGTCGAGGTCGGCTTCGAACGAGTCGACCTGGCGACCGAAGGCGTTGCGCCGCACCACCATGTCGAGCGCGTCGAGCTGGTGCTGGTCGGGTCGGCCGTCGAGAGCCTGCCTGGCCAGCAGGATCATGCCCGCGCACGAGCCGAAGGCCGGCATTCCGTCGGCCAGCCGGTCCCGCAGCGGTTCCAGCAGTTCGAAGGTCTCCAGCAGCCGCGACATCGTGGTCGACTCCCCGCCGGGCAGCACGAGACCGTCGACCTCGGCCAGCTCGCCGGGCCTGCGCACCGAGACCGCCCGCGCGCCCGCCCGTTCGAGCATCGTGGCGTGTTCGCGGACATCGCCTTGCAGGGCGAGCACACCCACCACCGGTCGCCGCTCTGACACGCACCCACCTCTCCCAGGGATTCCCGCTGGTCAAGCCTACTGGGCTGGGCGCAGCGATCGCCGCTCAGGGCACGCCGAGCAGCCGAAGCACCGCGGCGGTACCGGCTGCGGCGAGGACGATGACCACGAACGGCGCCTTCCGCCAGGCCAGCACGCCGCCAACGGTGACGCCCGCAGGCCTCGCGATCCCGGCGAACTCGGCCCCGTCCAGCAACGCCGCTGTGCCGACGAGCGCGGCGAGCAGGACCACCGCCGCGATCGCCAGCAGCTTCTCGGCCCGGGGCGGCAGATCGATCCTGGCGCGCAGGACCGGCCCAGCCCAGCGGAACGCGAACGTGCCGGCACCGAGCACCAGTGTCGCGACGATCAGCGTGCCGGCGGTGATCATGATGCGGACTCCCCGGTGTGTCCGGCAGGGATCCGGCCGAGGACCACGAGCACACCTGCCAGCGCGAGCAGCACGGGCAGTCCCGCCGGCAGGAACGGCGAGGTGGCCAGCGCGATCGCCGTACCCGTCAGCGCGGCACGGCGGGTGGCCGTGTCCCGGAGGGCCGGCAGCACGAGCGCGAGCAACGCCGCCGGGAACGCGGCGTCGAGCCCGAAGACGTCGGTGTCGGTCACGACCGTGCCGCCGAAGGCACCGAGCACGACGCCGGCGTTCCAGCACACGAACAGTCCCGCACCGCACGCCCAGTAGGCCGCCCTGCGCCGTTCGGCGTCGGGCTGCGCGAGGGCGAACGCCACCGTCTCGTCGATCATCAGGTGTGTCCCGATGATCCGCCGGAGCAAGCCGTCGCCCAGCACGTCGCCGACGGCGAAGCCGAACGGCAGGTGCCTGGCGTTGACCAGCAGTCCGGCGACGACGGCAGCGACCGGGTTGCCGCCGGAGGCGACGAGCCCGACGAACATGAACTGTGCGGCGCCCGCGAACACCACGATCGACAACAGCATCGGCAACCACAGCGGCAGCCCGGAGCTCACCGTGATGGCACCGAACGACAGGCCGACGAGCCCGCCGGCGAGGCACACCAGCGCGATGTCACGCGCCAGATCCCGATCCAGAGTTCGCCACATCGAACGCACGGTTGTCTATACTGAACACCTTGCAGACCGTTCGTCAAGCCGAACGCATCGACTTCTGGAGCGAACGCATGGCCGGAACCAGGGACAGCGGAGCCCCTCTCGCGGTGATCGCCGCGTCCCTGCAACGCGAACGCCGCCGCACTGGGCTCTCACTGGCCGAGGTGGCCCGCCGTGCCGGTGTGGCGAAGTCCACGCTGTCCCAGCTGGAATCCGGCACCGGCAACCCCAGTGTGGAGACGCTGTGGGCATTGAGTGTCGCGCTCGACGTGCCCTTCGCGCAGCTGGTGCAGCCGGTCCGTCCGCGCGTGCAGGTGGTCCGCGCGGGCGAGGGGCCGCGGGTGGCCGCCGAGCACGCCGACTACACGGCGACACTGCTGGCCTCGTGCCCGCCGAACGCACGCCGGGACATCTACCTGCTCGCCGCCGAGCCCGGCAGGCCGCGGGAATCCGATCCGCACATGCCAGGGGTCGTCGAGCACGTGGTGCTCAGCACGGGGCGCGCGCTCGTCGGGCTCACCGAGGAGCCGGTCGAGCTCCACCCCGGGGACTACATCGCCTACCCCGGCGATCTGCCGCACGTCTTCAAGGCGCTCGAAACGGCAACGACGGCCGTTCTGGTCTCCGAGCACGTCTGACCGGGTCAGCGACCCGGGGCGGTAATGCTCTCGGCGAGAGGGCAGGCGCGGGCGAGACGACGATCGGTGGTCAACAGCGGCACACGGAGCCGGGTGGCGAGTTCGACGTAGAGCGCATCCACGAGCCGCAGGTCGGCGCGGCGCGACCAAGCGCCGGGCGCGAGCTCGATCACCGCGTGCCGCGTGAGGGGAGCGGCTGTCAGGGCAGTGAGAGCGGCGTCCACGTCCGCCGTGGTCAGCTCCCCTGCCCGGTGCAGCCGTCCGAGGGCGGACAGCACTTCCGCGTCCAGGTGGGCAGGGGCGTGCAGCACCGCACCGGCCAGCCGGGCACTGGCAGCCGCGGCGAACTCGGTGCCCGCCAGCAAGTCCACCAGCACCGAGGCGTCCACGACCACGATCTCGCCGGGACGATCAAGCATGCGGTTCGCCGGCCAGTTCGTCCCTGGCCTCGTCGAGCGCGGCAAGCGCCGCGGCGTGCGACACCGAGCCACGGGGTTGCGGCAACGACGCCAGCCAGGCATCTGTGGCACGGCGCTGCAGCTCATCCGCGATCGCCGCTTGGGCTAACGCCGAGATGTTCAGCCCGGCCGACTTCGCCCGCTGAGCCAGCTCATCCGGGATGTACACGTTCAGGCGCGTCATACACACAATGTACACACACAAGCCGACCGCGACCGGTCTGGTCGGCTCCGCCGTGGTCACCGCCGGATTCTCGCTGCTGGGCGCGTTCGTTGTGCTGATCGCCCGCGAGCGGGGTAGCCGAGCAGAAACCGAGACCCGGAAAGGATGAGAACGTTGGCAGACACACGTAACCCCTCTGGCACACAGAAGATGTTCGGGGACATCGCCCCCGCACTGGTGGGATTCACCGACGGAGTCCTGTTTGGACAGAACTGGCAGCGCACGGAGCTGTCGCCGAGGGATCGCAGCCTCGCGCCGGCGAAGGAGAAACCGTGAACTACGTAACCGCGGGCGCCACCGGTGTGCAGGTCTCGCCGCTGTGCTTCGGCACCATGTCATTCGGCTCCGAGGCCGACGAGCAGGCCTCGGCCGAGATGTTCCACCGGGTCCGGGATGCGGGGATCAACTTCTTCGACACCGCCGACGTCTACGGGCAGGGTGCCGCGGAAGAGATCCTGGGCGAGCTCATCGCCGACTGCCGCGACGACGTCGTCATCGCCTCGAAGGTGTTCTACCCGACCGGGGCCGATGTCAACGCCCGCGGCCTGTCGCGCCGCCACATCGTCCGCGCGATCGAGGCGAGCCTGACGCGGTTGAACACCGACCGGATCGACTTCTACTTCGTCCACGCCTTCGACGAGCACACCCCGATCGAGCAGACCCTGCGCGCGCTCGATCATGTGCAACGCCAGGGAAAGATCGTCTACCCGGCCGTCAGCAACTGGGCGGCCTGGCAGATCGCGACGGCCCTCGGCATCTCGGCACACGCAGGCCTAGCGAAGTTCGAGCTGATCGAACCCATGTACAGCCTGGTGAAACGGCAGGCCGAGGTGGAGATCCTGCCACTGGCCGAGGCCGAGAACCTCGGCGTGATCACCTACAGTCCGCTCGGTGGCGGCCTGCTGACCGGGAAGTACAGCAGCGGCAGCCGGCCCGCCGCCGGCCGGCTGGTCGACAACGCCCGCTACGCCGCCCGCTACGGCCAGGACAGTGACTACGCCACGGCGGACCGCTTCACCACCTTCGCCAAGGAGATCGGCGTGCGGCCGCCGACGCTGGCCGTGGCGTGGGCGATGGCGCACCCGGCCGTCACCGCGCCGATCATCGGTGCCCGCAACCTCGACCAGCTGCAGGACTCCCTTGCGGCCCTTGAAGTGGAGATGACCGGCGAGCTGCGGGAGCAGATATCCGGCCTGTCAGCAGCCCCGGCGCCGGCCACCGACCGAACCGAGACCCGGCAGCCGAACTGGACCTGACTGCCGGCCTCTCGAAAAGGCGCGCTGAACGACGCGGCGTGCGCTGTCACCAACCGCGCTCGGCGAGCCGGTGCGGCTCCGGGACATCGTCGACGTTGATGCCGACCATGGCCTCGCCGAGGCCGCGTGACACCTTCGCGAGCACGTCCGGGTCGTCGAAGAACGTCGTGGCCTTGACGATCGCCTCGGCGCGCTTGGCCGGGTCGCCCGACTTGAAGATGCCGGAGCCGACGAACACGCCTTCCGCGCCGAGCTGCATCATCATCGCGGCGTCGGCCGGGGTGGCGATGCCGCCCGCGGTGAAGAGCACCACCGGCAGCTTTCCGGTCGCGGCGACCTCCTTGACGAGCTCGTACGGCGCCTGCAGCTCCTTGGCGGCCACGTACAGCTCGTCCTCGGGCAGCGCGCTCAGCTTGCGCAGCTCCGCCCGGATCTGGCGCATGTGCGTCGTCGCGTTGGAGACGTCGCCGGTCCCGGCCTCACCTTTGGAGCGGATCATCGCCGCGCCCTCGTTGATCCGGCGCAGCGCCTCGCCCAGGTTGGTCGCCCCGCACACGAACGGCACCGTGAACGCCCACTTGTCGATGTGGTTGGCGTAGTCGGCCGGGGTGAGCACCTCCGACTCGTCGACGTAGTCCACCCCGAGCGCCTGCAGCACCTGCGCCTCGACGAAGTGACCGATGCGTGCCTTCGCCATCACCGGGATCGACACCGTGGAGATGATCCCCTCGATCAGGTCGGGGTCGCTCATCCTGGCCACGCCGCCCTGGGCACGGATGTCGGCAGGCACGCGCTCGAGCGCCATGACCGCGACCGCTCCGGCGTCCTCGGCGATCTTGGCCTGTTCGGGGGTGACGACATCCATGATCACACCGCCCTTGAGCATCTCGGCCATGCCGCGCTTCACGCGGGCGGTGCCGGTCTCGGGCAGGGTGGAGTTGACGGGCCGGGTGTCTGACACTGCGGAAGCCTTTCACGACGAACACAAGGACGTTACGTGTTCAGCGTATGCCGGACGTGGACCGCTCCGGGGTGCCAGTAAGCAGCAATCTCAGCAGTCCACTTTCCCTGATGCCGCAGGTACCCTTGCCGCTCGCTCCAATCGGGTGTGTGATCGAAGGCACACCTGAACAACGACGTCGGCGCAAGGGAGACCCGCCATGCCCGAGAAGCAGACGAGAAACGGAGACGGTGGAGCCGCGGTCGCTGTGGACGATCCCAGCAGGGTCCGCAATGTGGTGCTGGTGGGGCCTTCCGGCGCAGGAAAGACCACACTGACCGAAGCCCTGCTGGTCGCATCGGGAACGGTCAACCGCGCGGGATCGGTGGTGGAGGGCACCACGGTGTGTGACCACGACCCCGCAGCTGTGCGCCAGCAGCGCTCGGTCGGCCTCGCGGTGGCGCCGATCGTGCACGGCGACATCAAGATCAACCTGATCGACACTCCCGGATATGCCGACTTCGTGGGCGAGCTGCGGGCCGGGCTGCGTGCGGCCGACGCGGCCCTGTTCGTCGTCTCCGCCGGTGAGGGCGTCGATGCGGCCACGGTGGCCCTGTGGGAGGAATGCGCGCGGGTCGCCATGCCGCGCGCGGTGCTCATCGCCCGCCTCGACCACGCGCGTGCCAACGTCGCGGCAGAGATCGCCGCCTGCCAGGTCGCCTTCGGTTCCGGGGTGCTCCCGCTGTACCTGCCGCCGGGCAGTGGAGCTCCCGGCCTGATCGGACTGATCACGCAGCAGTTCTACGACTACGCGGGTGGTTACCCGCCGAGAATGGGGCAGCCGGATCCGGCCGACCTGGAGCGGCTCACCGATGCCCGCAACGAGCTGATCGAGGGGATCATCGCCGAGAGCGAGGACGAGACCCTCATGGACCGCTATCTCGCCGGCGAGGACATCTCCGAAGACACTCTCATCACCGACCTGGAGACCGCCGTCGCGCGCGGCACCTTCTACCCGGTCATTCCGGTATGCGCGGAGACCGGTGTCGGCCTTGCCGAGGTACTCGACGGCATCGCCCGCGCGTTCCCGTCGCCGCTGGAACACCCGCTGCCCGAGATCATCTCGGCCAACGGCGCGGCGGACCCGCAGCTCTCCCCTGATCCGAACGGTCCGCTCGCCGCCGAGGTCGTGCGTACGGCCGTGGACTCCTACGTCGGGCGTGTGTCGCTGGTGCGCGTGTTCTCCGGCACGCTGCGCCCGGAACGGTCCGTGCATGTCGCAGGCCACGGGCTCGCCGAACGCGGCCACGCCGACCACGACTCCGACGAGCGGGTCGCCCACCTGTACTCACCGCTCGGCTCGAGCCTGCGTGAGGTGCCCTACTGCGTTGCAGGCGACCTGTGCGCGCTCACCAAGATCGGCTCGGCCGAGACCGGTGACACCGTGTCGTCACCGGAGCTCCCCCTGCTGATCACGCCGTGGGCGATGCCGGAGCCACTGCTGCCGGTGGCCGTGGTCGCCAAGGCCCGCAGTGACGAGGACGCGCTGGCGCGCAACCTCGCGCGGCTGGTGGCGGGTGACCCGACGCTGCGCCTGGAACGCAACGCCGAGACCAGTCAGCTGGTCCTGTGGTGCATGGGCGAGGCACACGCCGATGTCGTGCTGTCGCGCCTGCGAGCGGGTGGTGCCGAGGTGGACACCGAGCCGGTGCGGATCAGCCTGCGCTCGACGTTCGCCGCGAGGGCCTCCGGGCACGGCAGGCACGTGAAGCAGTCCGGCGGTCACGGCCAGTACGCGGTGTGCGACGTCGAGGTGGAGCCGCTGGAGCGCGGTGCGGGGTTCGAGTTCGTCGACAAGGTCGTCGGCGGCTCCGTGCCGCACCAGTTCATTCCCAGCGTCGAGAAGGGCGTCCGCGCGCAGCTGCAGCGCGGGCTCGTTGACGGCCACCCCGTGGTGGACGTCCGGGTGACCCTGTTCGACGGCAAGGCACACAGCGTGGACTCCTCCGACGCCGCCTTCCAGACCGCGGGAGCGCTCGCCATCAGGGACGCCGCGGCGAAGACCAGCATCGTGCTGCTCGAACCGCTCGACGCGGTCGTCGTGCTGCTGCCCGACGAGCACCTCGGCACGGTATTGGGCGACCTGTCGTCGCGGCGGGGCCGTGTGCTGGGCACCGAATCGGTGGCCGGTGGGCAGAGCATCATCCGAGCCGAGGTTCCGGCCAGCGAGCTGCTGCGCTACGCGATCGACCTGCGGTCGCTGACCTCCGGCAAGGCGAGTTTCACCCGGCACCACGTTCGCTACGACCCGATGCCGGAAAGTCTCGCCATGCACTGACGAGGCGCAGTGCTCAGCCTGCCGGGAACTCGAAACCGCCAGGACGGCCGTTGCGGTCGGCGATCAGACCGGCGAGTGTCGCGATGGCGATCTCCGGGGGCGTTCGGGAACCGATGTTGAGCCCGACCGGCCGGTGCACGCGCGCGATGTCGTCGGCGCCGACGCCGAGCGCAGCCAGCGCGGCGACGTGCGGGCCGGCGTGGCGGGGGTTGCCCAGCACGCCGATCCAGCGCGCTGGGTGGGCCAGCGCGTCGCGGAGCACCGCACCGAGCTCGGCCCGGTGGTGGTCGGTCACGACGACGTCGGCGGTCGCATCGAGCGCGGGCATGCCGGTCACCGCGCCCGCCGCCGTTGCCCGCTCCGGGTCCGGCTCGACCAGGACCGGGCGGAAGCCGAGATCACGACCGTAGGCCAGCAGGTACCGGGCGACCGGTGAGGCGAACACCGCCACCAGCGTGCGCTCGGCTACCTCTGCCGCGGCCGTGCCGTGCGCGACGTCGCAGGCGGGATCGTGCGCGGGGTCGGCTGCCATGCGAGTCAGTGTGCCACGCGGGCAGGTGCCGCTCAGCGGATCGAGCGCAGCCGCCCGTCCCAGCCGTGTTCCAGCAGTGGCGGCAGCAGCTCGCCGAGCAGTTCCGGGTAGATCGTCTCGCCGGTCTCGCGCAGCTCACCGGCGCTCCACCAGCGATAGCCGTCGATCGCGTCGGACTCGACCTCGGTGAACCTCGACGTGTCGACGTCGTGGGCGGTGTCCAGACGTACGCAGAAGAACCACTCGGTGCCGTCGTAGTGCTGCCCGCCGAAGCTGAACTCGACGCGCCGCCGCCACATCGGCCCGGTCAGCTGTCCGGCGGGCGTGTCCAGCCCGGTCTCCTCCTTGAGCTCGCGCACAGCGGCCGAGCGCAGGTCCTCGCCGTCCTCCACGCCGCCGCCCACGGTGAACCAGAAGGTCTCCCCCGCCACCGCCGGGTCACGTCCGTTGAACAACAGCACCCGGCCCGCCGGATCGACGAGCACGACGCGGGCCGAGGTGCGGGGTATTGGCACGACCACGCCCGCGTCCGGCTCCGCGATCTCGAAGTACTCCGGCGCCCGTGCCTTACCGGCGAGCTTGAAGTAGCGCACCTTGCGCCTGCGTCGCAGCGCCAGCGTGTCGCGCACCGCGTCGTTGTGGACCCTGCGGGCGATCACGACCCGCTGCTCGGCGTCGGTGAGCTCATCGGCCAGCACCGGTGGCAGGTGCCCGCGGTCGAAGCCGGCCAGCAACCGGGTCAGCTCGTTCTCCGCGAGCTCCCGTTCCGGCCGCGACGCCGACTCGGCGGCCTCTGCCGCCGCACGCAGCACCCCGGCCGCGTCGGTGGGCAGCACGCTCGCCGCGACCGTCCGCGCCACCACGGCCCGCCGGGCGAGCGCGGCGTCCAGCGCCGCCCAGCCGGCATCCATCCGCACGTGCAACCGGTCCAGCCGGTTGGCGGTGGCGACTAGGTACAGACCACCGGCCACGACGAGCGCCGCCAGCACCGCGAGCACCACGACGAGGGTGTTCACCTGGCCACGTCCTGATCCGCGCTGACGGTGCGGGGGTCGGCGGCGATCGCGGTCTCGTAGACCCGCAGCACCTGCTTGACCACGGTCTGCCAGTCGAACAGCGCGACGCGTTCCGTGGCAGCCGCCGACAGCAGCGCGCGCCGCTCTGGGTCGCCGATCAGTTCCCGCAAGGCGCCCGCCAGTGCCGCGGCGTCGCCGGTCGGGGTGAGTACCCCGGCCCGGCCGTCGTCGAGCACCCGCCGGAACGAGTCGAGCGCGCTGGCGACCACCGGTGTGCCTGCGGCCATCGCCTCGGTGAGGATCATGCCGAAGCTCTCACCTCCGGTGTTGGGGGCGCAGTAGACGTCCACGCTCCGCAGCGCGCGGGCCTTGGTGGTGTCGTCGACCTGCCCGAGCAGGTCGATCCGCTGCGCGAGGTCCGGTCCCGCCTCGCGGAGCAGCGTGTCGGCGTCTCCCCTGCCGACGACGAGCAGGCGCAGACCGGGCAGCTGCGGTGCCAGTATCCGCAGCGCGTCCAGCAGTACCCCCATGCCCTTGCGTGGTTCGGTGTAGCGGCCGACGAACCCGAGGGTTCCCCCCGCACGGGGGTAGCCGGGCAGTGGCTCCGCGGCGGCGAAGTGCCCGACGTCCACGCCGTTCGGGATCTCCACCGCGTCCCCGCCGGAGTGCTCCACCTGGACGCGGCGCGCCAGCGCCGAGACGGCGATGCGGGCGGTGACCTTCTCCAGCAGCGGGCGCAGCACCGGCTGGAACGCGGCCAGCGTGCGGGACCGGGGTGTCGAGGTGTGGAAGGTGGCGACGATCGGGCCGCTGGCGACCTTGAGCGCCAGCAACGACAGGCTCGGCGCGGCCGGTTCGTGCAGGTGCAGCACGTCGAAGTCGTTGTCACGCAACCAGCGACGGACCCGTGCGTAGGACACCGGGCCGAACTGCAGGCGGGCGACCGAGCCGTTGTAGGGAATGGCCAGCGCTCGCCCCGCCGGATGCACGAACGGCGGCAGCGGGGCGTCCTCGTCGGCCGGCGTCAGCACCGACACACTGTGCCCGAGCGCGAGCAGCGCCTTGGCCAGGTCGACGACATGTCCCTGAACCCCGCCGGGAACGTCGAAGGAATATGGGCAGACGATGCCGATCCTCATGCGCCCGGTGCCCTCAAACAGCCTGTCAGACACAGCCGCTACCCCGTGACATCGGCGTGT
The DNA here is from genome assembly GCF_040645195.1 of Saccharomonospora sp. NPDC046836. Taxonomy (NCBI): domain Bacteria; kingdom Bacillati; phylum Actinomycetota; class Actinomycetes; order Pseudonocardiales; family Pseudonocardiaceae; genus Saccharomonospora; species Saccharomonospora sp. NPDC046836. The sequence continues at coordinate 45,578 of NZ_JBEYXW010000006.1, read as the reverse complement.
TCGGCCTGGTCGGCGAGCCAGAACCTCTGCAGCATATGCCAGTCCGTTGGGTGCGCGGCGATGTCACCGGCGAAGACCTCGGCGAGTGCGAGCGTCGCGGCGTGGATCTCCTCGCGACTGTTCACCCTGATCCGCGGGTGAATCCGCAGTCCCCACCCGCCGTCGGTGAACCAGGCACCCACGGGCAGCAGCGCCGCGCCGGTGCTGGCCGCCAGCCGGGCGGGCCCCGCGGGGAAACGGGCCTCCTGGCCGAAAAAGGTGACCGGCAGGCCGGAGCCGTTGAGGTCACGGTCGCCGACGAGGCACACCACCTTGTTCTCCCTGAGCCGGCGCAGTAGCACCCGGAACGACACGCTGCCGTCCGCAGGCACGACCTCGAACCCGAGTGCCTCGCGATACGCCACGAACCGGTCGAACAACGACGCCGGCCGCAGGCGCTCGACCACCGTGGTGAAGCTGCCGGAGTGGCCCACCAGCCAAACCCCCGCCACGTCCCAGTTGCCGGTGTGGGGCAAAGCGATGACCGCACCGTTGCCCTCGGCGAGCGCGGCGTCGAGGTACTCGGACCCACTGATGTCCACCCGGCCGCGGACGTCGTCGGGGTCCATCGCGGGCAGGCAGAAGGCCTCGTACCAGTACCGGGCGTAGGAGCGCATGGCTCGCCGGATCAGGTCGTCGAGTTCCGCGGCGTCGGCCTGAGGGACCACCCTGGCCAGGTTCCGGCGCAGTTGCCGCACCCCGGCGCCGTCGCGGCGGACGGCGAGGTCGGCGGCGAACGAGAACAGCGAACCGGCCGGTTTTTTCGGCAGCTTCGGCACGACCCGCCAGCCCACGGCGTAGGCGAGATCGGCGAGCCTGCTGCCGAACGCACTCACGAGCGGGCCTCCCGCGCGGCCTTCGCCACCGCCGTGATGCGCTGCAGCAGCGTGATCACCGACAGCAGCGCGAGCAGCCACAGCGAGCCCTCGACCGCGTACGGCACCCCGAATCCCTGCAGACCGGTGCCGGTCAACGCGATGATCAGCCGCTCGGCCCGCTCGACAAGGCCACCATCGGCGGAGAGACCGGACGCCTCGGCACGCGCCTTGACGTAGGAGATCACCTGCGCGAGCACCAGGCAGACCAACGCCGCCGCCGCGGCACGCTCGTTGCCATCGACCGTGAAGGCCCACCACGCGATCGCGGCGAACAGCGCGCCGTCGACCAGCCGGTCGCAGGTCGCATCGAGCACCGCCCCGAACGGTGTGCTGCCGCGGGCGCGAGCCATCGCACCATCGAGCAGGTCGAGCATGGCGAAACCCCACACGGTGAACGTTCCCGCCAGCAGCATCCCCGCCGGGAAGAACACGAGCGCGCACACGAATGCGCCCGCCGTCCCGATCAGGGTCATGGCGTTCGGGGTGAGGCCCGCCCTGACCAGCGCGGCACCGATCGGATCGGTGACGCGAGAGACGGACGCGCGCGCGAAGATGTTGAGCATCGGTCCTACGGGTGCAGGTACATACGTGGTCGGGTTGCCGAAGAAACCCTATCGAGCCGGACCGACGCCACCTGCACGGATGCCCGCAAAGCCGGAGTGAGCGACTCAGCCACGTGCGATGTCGGCGTCCATCGCCTCCAGTTCGGCGGCCGCGGCCTCGGTGCAACGTGGGGTCAGCCGCTCCAGTATCGCGCCGCTGATCTCACCCAGCCGGCCCAGCTGTTCAGGGGTGAGCGGGTCGAACAGGCTGTACCGCACGGCGTCGACATGCCCGGGAGCGGCCGCCTGCAACGCGGCCAGCCCTGCTTTCGTGAGGTGGGCGAACGCACCGCGCTTGTCGGTCGGGCACGCTTCCCGACGGACCCAGCCTGCGGCCTCCATCCGCGCGACCGCGTGGGACAGCCGGCTGCGGGAAGACCGCGTCGCGAGCGCCAGATCGCTCATCCGCAGTACCTGACCTGGCGCTTCGGAGAGCACGACCAGCACCTCGTAGTAGGTGAGCGGTATGCCGGCGTCCTGCTGGAGCTGCGCCTCCAGGTGCGCCTTGAGCATGTTGACGGCCGCCGAGAAGTCACGCCAGATGCGCTGCTCCTCAGCGCTGAGCCATCGGGGTTCGGACATGGTGCCCATAGTACTCCTAGTTGAGGACTCAACTAAGCTTCGGTATCCTGTTACTTGAGGGTTCAAGCAACCGGGCCCGGCACACAGTGAGCACATGAACGCACAGCCATACACGGAGGAATCCACATGAGCGCCCCTACGACCGAGATCCCCGGCTACATCGCGGGCACCTGGACCATCGACCCGGTGCACTCCGACGTCACCTTCACCGTGCGCCACCTCGGCGTCTCGAAGGTCCGCGGCCGGTTCGGCGAGTTCGGCGGCGAGATCGTCACCGGTGCTGAGATCACCGGCTCCTCGGTGACCGCCACCATCCAGGCGGCGAGCGTCGACACCAACAACGAGCAGCGCGACGGCCACGTCACGAGCGCCGACTTCCTCGACATCGAGAACTTCCCGACGCTGAACTTCCACACCAAGGGCGTCCGCACCGACGGCGAGGACTACCTCATCGACGGTGAGCTGACCCTGCACGGCGTCACCAAGCCGGTCACCCTCACCGCGGAGCTCGGCGGTTTCGGCGACGGCATGACCGAGGGCAGCAAGGTGGTCGGCGTGTCCGCCACCGCCGAGATCAGCCGTTCGGAGTTCGGCGTCGGTGCCAGCATCCCGGCCGCCGTCGTGAGCGACAAGATCAAGATCGAGCTGAACATCGAGGCCGGCCTGCAGGGCTGAGCCCGCGTCTCACCAGGCGTTCGCGAGCAGCTCCCTGGTCTCGCCCAGCAGCTGCGGCAACACCTTGGTGTGGCCGATCACGGGCATGAAGTTGGAGTCGCCGCCCCACCTCGGCACCACGTGCTGGTGCAGGTGGGCGGCGATGCCGGCACCGGCGATGACACCCTGGTTCATGCCGATGTTGAAGCCGTGCGCGCCGGAGACAGTGCGCACCACCGTCATGGCGTGCTGGGTGAACTCGGCGACCTCGGCCGTCTCCTCGCCCGTCAGGTCCGGATAGTCGGCGACGTGCCGGTAGGGCACGACCATGAGGTGCCCTGGGTTGTACGGGTAGAGGTTGAGCACCGCGTACACGGTCCTGCCGCGCGCCACGATCAGCGCGTCCTCGTCGGCCATCTCCACGAGCCGGCAGAACGGGCAGCCCTGCGGCTCGTCGCCCTCGGGTTTGTTCTCGCCCTTGATGTAGGCGAGCCGGTGCGGGGTCCACAACCGCTGCAGCTGGTCGGGGACCCCGATGCCGTCCTGGCCGACGAACTCGGGGGCGCCGGCGTCACTTGCCAACGAAAGCCTCCAGCGCCTCCGCCGACGGCGAGGCGTTCTCCCGCCGTGCCACCCAGTCCGCGATGGTGTCCACCGCGGTGGCCACGGGCACGCTGTTGATCTGGCTGCCGTCGCGGAACCGGAACGACACCGCACCCGCCTCGACGTCCTTGCCGCCTGCCAGCAGCATGAACGGCACCTTCTGCGTGGTGTGGGTACGGATCTTCTTCTGCATCCGCTCGTCGCCGGTGTCGACCTCGGCGCGAATTCCCTTGGCCCGCAACGCCTTCTCGACGCCGCGCAGATGCTCGACGTGCTCGTCGGCGATCGGGATGCCCACCACCTGCACCGGCGACAGCCAGGCCGGGAACGCGCCGGCGTAGTGCTCGGTCAGCACACCGAAGAACCGCTCGATGGAGCCGAACAGGGCGCGGTGGATCATCACCGGACGCTTGCGGGAGCCGTCCGTCGCGGTGTATTCGAGCTCGAACAGCTCGGGCAGGTTGAAGTCGAGCTGGATGGTCGACATCTGCCATGACCGGCCCAGCGCGTCCTTGACCTGCACCGAGATCTTCGGCCCGTAGAACGCGGCCCCACCGGGGTCCGGCACCAGCTCGAGCCCGGAGGACTCGCCGGCCACACGCAGCACCTCGGTGGCCTCGGCCCAGATCTCGTCCGAACCCACGTACTTCTCGTCGTTGCGAGTGGACAGCTCGAGATAGAAGTCGGTGAGACCGTAGTCGCGCAGCAGGTTGAGCACGAAGTCGAGCAGCGACTTCAGCTCGTCGGCCACCTGCTCGGGTGTGCAGAAGATGTGCGCGTCGTCCTGCGTGAAGCCACGAGCGCGGGTCAGCCCGTGCACCACCCCGGACTTCTCGTACCGGTACACCGTTCCGAACTCGAACAGCCGCATCGGCAGATCCCGGTAGGACCGGCCGCGCGAGGCGAAGATCAGGTCGTGGAACGGGCAGTTCATCGGCTTGAGGTAGTAGTCCTGCCCCGGCTTGCGGACGTTGCCGTGCTCGTCGTACTCGGCGTCGAGGTGCATGGCCGGGTACATGCCGTCGCGGTACCAGTCCAGGTGGCCGGACACCTCGAACAGCCTGCCCTTGGTGATGTGCGGCGAGTACACGAACTCGTAGCCGGCCTCAACATGCCGCTGGCGGGAGTAGTTCTCCATCTCCTGCCGGATGATGCCGCCCTTGGGGTGGAACACCGGCAGGCCGGAGCCGATCTCGTCGGGGAACGAGAACAGGTCCAGTTCCGCGCCGAGCTTGCGGTGGTCCCGCCGCTCGGCCTCGGCCAGCAGCTCGAGGTAGGTGTCCTGGGCCTCGGCGGACTCCCACGCGGTGCCGTAGATCCGCTGCAGCTGGGGGTTCTTCTCATCGCCCCGCCAGTACGCGGCGGCGACCCGCGTCAGCTTGAACGCCGGGATGTACTTGGTGGTCGGCACGTGCGGGCCGCGGCACAGGTCACTCCAGACCCGTTCCTTGGTCCGCGGGTCGAGGTTGTCGTAGATCGTCAGCTCACCGCCGCCGACCTCCATGACCTCGGAGGTGTCCACTCCCTGATCGGACTTCAGGTCGACCAGCTCGAGCTTGAACGGCTCGCCGGCCAGCTCCTCCTTGGCCGCGGCGACCGACTCCAGCACGCGGCGGGAGAACTGCTGCGAGCCCTTGATGATCTGCTTCATGCGCTTCTCGAGCGCCTGCAGGTCCTCAGGCGTGAACGGCCGGTCCACCGCGAAGTCGTAGTAGAAGCCGTCCTTGACCGGCGGGCCGATACCGAGCTTGGCCTCCGGGAACTGCTGCTGCACGGCCTGCGCGAGCACGTGCGCCGCCGAGTGGCGGATGACGCTGCGGCCGTCCTCGGTGTTCGCCGCGACCGGCTCGACCTCGACGTCATCGGCCGGCGCCCACGCGAGGTCACGCAGGTTGCCGTCGGGATCGCGCACGACGACGACGGCATCGGCGCCCTTGCCGGGGAGTCCGGCCTCGCGGACCGCGGTGCCCGCCGTAGTGCCTGCCGGTACCACCACGCGCGCGGCGGATGCGGCCGGGACTGACGACAACTGGGACACGGTGGACTCCCTCAAACGCGATAACACGTGTATTTACGCGTCGATGCTATCCGCCGCCGGTTGGCCACCCGCACGTCAGGCGGTCCTGACGACGGGCCGCATCAGTAGGCGCCACGCCCACCGACGACCGCGCGCAGCGTCTTCCACAGGATGACCATGTCCAGCGCCAGCGACCAGTCCTCGACATAGCGCAGGTCCAGCCGCACGCTCTCCTCCCACGACAGGTCGCTGCGGCCGCTGACCTGCCAGAGCCCGGTCAGGCCCGGCTTCACGAGCAACCGCCTGCGCACGTCGGGCGCGTACCGGGCGGTCTCCTCCGGCAGCGGTGGCCGCGGGCCGACCAGCGACATCCGGCCCGCGAGCACGTTGAGCAGCTGCGGCAACTCGTCGAGCGAGTACCGGCGCAGCAGCGCACCGACTCTGGTCACCCGGGGATCGTTGCGGATCTTGAACAGCGGCCCGGAGGCCTGGTTGTCAGCGAGCAGGTCCGACCGCGCGGCGTGGGCACCGGTGACCATCGTGCGGAACTTCAACATCGTGAACGTGTCACCGTCCCGGCCGACGCGCTGCTGCCGGTAGATGACCGGGCCGCCGTCGCCCAGCTTGACGGCGAGCGCGATGGTCAGCAGCACCGGTGCCGTGACGGTGAGCAGGACGGCCGCGCCGAGCCGGTCGACGAGCTCCTTGACGATCCGGCGGCCACCGGCGAACACCGGCGCGGTCACCCGCAGCAGCGGCATCCCGAGCACACCAGAGACGTTGAGCCGGGGGCCTGCGATCTCCATGAGCACCGGCGCGACGACCAGCTCGGCCGACGTGCCCTCCAGGTCCCACGCGAGCTGCTGTAGCCGTCGCGGGTTCCAGTAGGCGTCCGCGGTGACGGCGACCACGCGGTAGCCGCCCCGGCGCACCTGCTCGGCGAGTGTGTCGAGTGCGCCGGTCACGGGCACGCCGAGTACCTCGCCGGGTGCATCGGAACCGGCCGGGGTGCAGACCGCCTCCACCCGCCAGCCGACGTGGGACATGGCCCGTGTGCGCTCGATGAGGTCGCAGACGGTGTCGGGGTGACCGGCAGCCAGCACAGGCAGCAGGTACCGGCCCTGACGGCGGAAACGGTGCACCAGCCTGCGCAGCACATACCGGGTGGGCAGGATGACCAGCGCAACCAACGGGACCACGGTGAACACCCAGGGCCTGACCTCGAGTGCCCCGGCGAGCAGTCCACCCAGCGCGACGAGCACCCCCGCCATCACCAGTCCTCGCCCGACCCGGCGGAACTCCTCGGCGCCCTCGCCCAGCACCTGTGTGCTCCACGCCCGGTTGGCCGGCAGCGAGCACAACACGGCGGCGGCGGTGCCCAGGGCGTGCCGCTCGTCGAAGCGGTCGAACCCGCCGATGAACAGCGCGCCGACCGCGACGACGAGCACGGTGGCCAGCACGTCGCCGAGGACGACCCACGACCGGTAGCGCCTCTCCCACTCCAGGACCGGGCTCGGCGCCGTCGCGCCACGCTGCCCCGCCGTCACGTCCAGCGGGCGAGAGGTCCACCAGGGGCCGATGTGCGACACGCGACGGTCAGGTCGCGATGGCGGCGACATCGACTCGTCCACGGAGCCTCCCGCATCAGTTCAGGTGCGCCAGACTCGGGCACGCGCCGACACCGCCGATTCGAACACGCTGAGTAGCCATTCGGCCTGCACGGTCCGTCATCAGTCCGGGGCTACCCGCCGTGGTATCGGTCACCCTTGGCGGAGTGTTACATGGGAAAATCCAAAGGTTGAGCCAATTTGGTTAACCCTGACGATCGAACTGACTACCAAGCGATGACCTTCCGTGATCTTGGATACTGGGCAACCAACTACCCTCAGTAGTCGTTGATCAATGACAGCACCGGCCGGTCTGTCACAGCCACCTGTCGTGCGAGCCGACCGAGCGGCCGGCTCGCATGGCGGTGGCGGTACGGGCTGGTCAGCGCAATGCGACGACAGCCTCTTCGAGCAGGTCCAGTGCGTCCTGCATGCCCGCTTCCATACCGGAGTTGATGTGCATGTCGCGGTGTTCGCGTGTCTCGTGCTGCACGAGGACGCTGAGGGTCGTACGCCCGTCGCGCTCGGTCAGCGTCATCGTGTTGACCGCTCCCGCGTCGGGAAAGCCCTCGAAGACCTCGGTGCAGACAATGCGCTCGTGCGGCACCAGCTCCCGGTACTCCCCGTGGAACGCGACCTCCATCCCGTCGTCGGTCACCATCACCCACCGCCAGGTCCCGCCGACCCGCAGATCGATGTCGGCGACAGTGACCGCGCCCCGGCGGGCCGACCACCAGCGCTTGACCAGCTCGGGCGTCGTCCACGCCCGGTAGACCAGGTGCCGGGGCGCGTTGAACTCGCGGGTGATCAGGATCTGGGTGTCGGACGGCAGTGTCACTACCGCTGTCCCGCTACTCGTCGTCTCGGCCATTGCTCTGCTCCTCTTCGATGAGTTCCTCCAGCACGACGTCCAGTGCGTCGAACCGGTCCTGCCAGGTCTGCTCGTATTTCTTGACCCAGTCGTGAATGGCCTGCAGCGGCCGGCCGTTCAGCCGGTACCTCCGCTGCCGCCCTTCCTCGCGCACCTGCACCAGGCCCACCTCCCTGAGCACTTTCAGATGCTTGGAGACCTGCGGTTGCGCCAGCCCGAGCCGCGTGACCAGGTCGTTCACCACGCATTCCCCGCCGGCCAGCAGGTCAAGGATCTCCCGCCGCCTTGGCTCGGCCACCGCGTTGAACGCATCCGTTGTCGTCGCTGCTCGCGCCATACAGCCATCGTATACCCATATGGGAATATGTAAACCCGCAGACGGTGGCGGCGCAGAAACGTGCCGGTTCGTCACCCCAGATACGACTCAGGGCCGGTGCACATCGACTGTGCACCGGCCCTGATCAGCGTGGGCTGTACTGCAGACGCCCTGCGCGTCATCGGTCGACCCATTGGAACTCTCGACTGTCGTGCTCGGGCTCGACATAGGCGCCCGGCGCATAGCGCCCGCAATTCGTGACGTGCCACATGTATGTTCCCTGGATCATGATCCCCAGCTGGCGGACATAGCTTTGCGCCCTGTCGTGCCACTCGCCGAAGTAGGGAAGATGCTCCTGTAGCGACATGAACTCGCGAAGATCGTTGTCGTGGAACTCCAAGGCCGCCACGTACGCCTCTTCGATGCTCATGTCGTGGTGGTGGCGCATGCCGAGCACGATGTTGACGACGTCCCCTCGTCGGCTGAGTTCCTTCGGCAGGGAGATGAGGTCGTTGTGCCAGCCGATCAACCTCCCTGACAACGCGTGGAGGCGCAGGATCACCGGATGCTCCAGCACCGTGTCAGGGAGCGTGCGGAAGTCCTGCTCCATGCAGACGTATTTGGCGAACGGCACCCCGCCCGACGTGTTCTCCCGGATCGGCAGCAGGACCTCCAGCGGAGGGACTTGGTCGGCCGCGATCCACTGCTTCTCCGCCTGGTAGGCGATCAACATGTGGTCGATCTCGGCAATGAACTTGTCGTAGAGGCGCGGGGGCATCCCACAACCCATCGCGTCCTGCCGGAGGAGATAGAACTGTCGGTAGATCCCCAGATCCTGGGGCTCGGCCCCGTCCTCGCCCGTCAGCAGGGCCATGATGCGGTCCCGAGCCCGCGAGACCTCGGCGGAGCTGGAGTGATCAAAATAGTCGTCCATCATCGCCCCTGAGGACGTGAACCGGGCGACGGGGCGCAACTCCGCCAACCTCAGCTGGGGAAACGCTCGCGCCGGGATATCGGTCAGCCTGTGGCGCTTGTGGCGCTCCCGTGCCCCCGGCGAGTTGAATCGGTAGTCCTCGTCGATCCATCGGTCGCATTCCCGCGCCAGGGCGTCGATGTGGGGATTGACAAGATCGGGAAACGGATACCGAGGGCGGGGCAGTTTCGCGAAACGGGCGTAGAGCTGTTCCTCGGTCTCGCAGCTCATGACCCCGTTCCCTTCAGTGGTCCCTACCGAAAACCAATGCCACTATGGCGCGGCGTGCAAGGCCGGCAACACCACCGCGCGGGTGAGGCGGAGTGCCCCGGTGCAACCGGCTGGCGTCGGGACACGGCTCTGATTCAGCGGAGCTGCCATCGGCAGGAGCAACTCCACCGCATCCTCACGCGCATGAAGTCGGATCGGCTCTACGCGATGTGGGTCTTGGTCGCCACGACCGGCATGCGGCACCCTGACATCGCGGGTCTCGAGTGCAGACCGATCACGAATAGCGACCACGCAACTCCAGGATGCAACCAGGGGAACTTCGAGCGAACCGTGTGGCCACAAGATTGACCACCAGGCCCGCTGGCAACGTGCCACGTAAAAAAACCAGGGGCCCTGACCTTGCCGGTCAGGGCCCCTGGCTGACGTGGGCGATACTGGGATCGAACCAGTGACCTCTTCGGTGTGAACGAAGCGCTCTCCCGCTGAGCTAATCGCCCGCTCGCGGCGTGAAACAGACTGTACCGGACGACGTTTCGGACCCGGCAAACGGGTGGTCTCGACACTCCACGGTCCGCACATCGGTCGGCACGCAGCGTAGGACTTCCAGCTAGTGGGCATACGGCCAGATGGATGACCGCGTGGACGGGACGGAGGTCACCCGCAACATTCGCGACACAGTCCTATCGCCCGCGCGGTAAACCGAGCAGTATGGACGCGTGAGCGATCACGGAACCACACACGAGGACCGATGAGCCGAGAGTGATGGGGAGACGGGCCGCGGCGTGACACGTAAGTGTGATGTCGGCGGAAACGGCGAGCGAGTCGGGACCCGAGCGCGTCTCACCGTCGAGACTCGGCCGATCCGGCCGGGAAGGGAGCAGAAGGGTACGACCATGCGAAACGATCACGTGACGCTCCGGTCCACGGCGGTCTTCGACCTGCTGGCGCCGCGGACTCCTCCCGTGCCAGTGAAGGTCGAGCTGCGCTACGACACCCGTGACCCCTACGCGGTCGTCGCGGCGTTCCGCACCGGCCGCGCGGGCTGGGTGGAATGGGTCTACGCACGCGACCTGCTGGCCGACGGCCTGCTCGCGGACGCCGGCGACGGGGATGTGCGGATCCGCCCTTCCGTCGAGGATCCCGAATCGGTACTGATCGAGCTGAACTCGCCGTCGGGGCACGCGATGTTCGAGGCATCAGCGCAGGAGCTGGCAGACTTCCTTGACCGCACCTACGACGTTGTACTGCCTGGCAACGAGCACCTGTGGGTCGACGTGGACGACGCGCTCACCCACCTGATCCCGAACGATCTGAGCTGATGGCGGGCCGACAACCCGAGATGGACACCCCCCGTGCACGCACTGTTTCGAGTGTCCGATACAGTTCTGCACACACCACGAAGACGGGGCGCGAGCCCCGAAATCGGGGAATGCGGACGTAGCGCAGTTGGTAGCGCATCACCTTGCCAAGGTGAGGGTCGCGGGTTCGAGTCCCGTCGTCCGCTCGGCTGCGGCGGCTTTCCGCAGTTGGATCAGGCGACTGCCCGATCCACATAACACGGCGGAGTGGCCGAGTGGTTCAGGCAAGGGCCTGCAAAGCCCTGTACACGGGTTCGATTCCCGTCTCCGCCTCGCGCGATTAGCTCAGCGGGAGAGCGCTACCTTGACACGGTAGAGGTCACTGGTTCGATCCCAGTATCGCGCACCACCTGTTTTACCAGGTCAGACCCCCAGCGGTGATCATCACCGGTGGGGGTTTTGTCGTTGCTGGGAGGCAAAATGGGAGGCGTTGATCTTGCCTTACTGTGTTCGTGCCATTGGTGTCCACCACTGACAGCACTGGCTACCGGCGTGGCCCGCAACGTGACGTGATGTGACAGTTATTATTCGCGATCCGTGACCGGCGTGGATCCGGATGATCTGCCGTCTGAGGGCGGGTTCGAACTACCCTGGCCCTCGGTGACGGCGCGGGTCATGAAGAGATCGAACGCGTGGTCAGTGGGCACGGTGGCGGCCGAGATGAGGGCAGGCAGCTCAACACCTGCCAAACGCCGTTTAGCTGCGATGTCCTCGAAACGCAGTGTGTCGCTTGCTGTAACTTCCTAGTCCGCAAACCCAGGGGTCTCCTAAGCAGGTGTACGAGCCGCTGCGCTGATCACGCTCGGGCACAGGTGTCGCCGAAGCGGATCTGGCGGCTCATGCGGAATAACGCACCACCGTCACAGGCCAGACGCCAGTTCCGGCCCCGGATCTGATCGGCCGCGACTTCACCACCGAGGCGGTCAACCAGCGCTGGAGCCGTGGCGGGGTGGGCCATCGCCGAGCACGTGCGCACCGAACTGGTCACCACCGCGCAGCGGCACCGTAAAGCGCCAGTGCCTTTTCCGTGGGTTACTCGGCGACGACGGTGAAGTGGGCGGTGCGGACCATGTCCTCGTGCTTGAAGTCCAGGAACAGCCGGTAGGTGCCGGGGCCGGGAACGTGGGCCTGGAAGGCGATCTCCGGGCCCGGTTGTGTCACGCCGTCGCCGGGGGCGCCGTCCGGGTGGACGTGGACGTAGGCAAGGTCTCCCAGTCGCAGAGCGACAAGGTGCCCGTAGGCGCCGAGGTAGGGCTGCAGGTCCGTGACCGGTTCACCGTTGTGGTGCACCGTAAGCACCAGTTGGTTGGCCTCCTCGGGCCGCAACTCGCCTTTGATGCCGACGTTGTAGCCATCGACCTCGAACGCGGCGGTCGGCTCCGGTACTGGGCGCGGCTCGTAGGCACCCGCCACGGCCAGGTCCGCCCCGAGCGTGAGCCCCTTCTCCGCGCCCTCCGGCCAGAAGTCCGCGAGCACCCGGTACTCACCTGCTTCCGGCAGGGTCAGCCGGACCGTCCAGACACCGTCACCCAGTTCGACCGGGTGCAGGTGCCAGAACCCGGTGAGGTCCCGACGGGCGACGATCAGGTGGATCTTCTTCTCGTGGGTAGCGGCGAAGGCGGTCAGCGGAGCGCCGTCCTTCCCGAGGATCCGGAACCGGTAATCGACCGTCTCCCCCGCCCGCAGCCGCAGCGTCTCCGGAGCGAGGACGTGGCCGTCCTTGGCGATCTGAAGCCCCTCCGCAGCGACGCCCACGCCGCCGTGGCCGTGGTGCCCGTGCGCTTGGTGGGCGGGGTGAGCGGCGTGCGTTCCCATGTTCATCACAATCCCCTTCCATATACCCCCATGGGGTATCGTGCTGACGTCAGGGACGTTGCCAGCAATGCAGCCGAAGATCAATGTGATCCAGCACTCGTTACCCTGCAGAGGTATATGCGCATCCGCAGGTCATTCATTGGTCATACCGACTTCGACCTTGTGACCAGCGGAAACGTCCAGTCTGATGCCGCGCAGGGCCGGCGACGATCAGCGTTGACACATACCCTCCACTGGTATATAAACACTCGGGCGTAGATACCCCTCGCGGGTATAAGGCGGTGTTCTGCGGTGACGTCGGTTGCCCGGGAGGAGACGGACATGGGCTTGTTCGCGATTCGCGACTACCGGCGGCTGTTCAGCGCTCAAGTCATCGCGTTGTTCGGTACCGGTTTGGCTACCGTCGCGCTGGGGTTGCTCGCGTACGAGCTCGCGGGTCCGCGTGCCGGTGCGGTTCTCGCCACCGCGCTGACGATCAAGATGGTCGCGTATGTGGTCATTGCACCGCTCGCGGCCGGGTACGTCGATCGGCTGCCCAGACGTTGGTTCCTCACGATCCTCGACGTGGTGCGGGCTCTGGTGGTGATCGCGCTGCCGTTCGTCACCGAGGTGTGGCACATCTACGTCCTGATCGGGGTTCTCCAGACCGCGTCAGCGGCATTCACCCCGACGTTTCAGGCGGTCATCCCCGACATCGTGACCAAGGAGGCCGACTACACCCGCGCCCTGTCCGCATCGCAGGTGGCCTCCACCATGGAGAGCCTGTTGAGCCCCGTGCTCGCGGCTGCGGCGCTCACCTTCATGTCGTTCAACCTGCTGTTCCTCGGCACCTCCCTCGGGTTCGCCGTGTCCGCGCTGCTGGTTCTGTCCACGCGCATCCCCAACGCACGCCCCAGCGCGCGCACGAACGCCTGGGACCGGGCCGTGGCGGGGATCCGCACTTTCGCGTCGACCCCGAGTCTGCGCGGCGTCATGGCGCTGAACCTGGTGGTCGCCGCCGTCGGCTCCATCGTGGTCGTCAACACCGTGAACTACGTCCGCGACGTTCTCGGCGGAACCCAATCCGATGTGGCCTGGATGCTCGCCGCGTCCGGCACGGGGACGCTGTTGGTTGCCCTCGTCCTCCCGCGTGTCCTGGACCGGGTGACGGACCGGTTCGTGATGCTGATCGGTGCCGCGGTGCTGGTGCTCGCGGTCGGCGCGACGGTCACGATGTCCGCGGCGAGCGTCGCCGCAATACCGCTGGCCGGGGTGATCTGGGTGGCGATCGGTGGCGGGATGGCGCTGATCATCACGCCGACCGGGCGGGTGCTTCGCCGGGCGGTCGATCCCACCGGAATTCCCGAAGTCTTCGCTGCCCAGTTCTCGCTGTCCCACCTGGCCTGGCTGATCACCTATCCCATCGCCGGATGGGTCGCGACGCACGCGGGCTTCACGACCACCTGGACCGTGCTGGCGAGCCTAGCGGCAATCGGAGCCGTCACGGCACTGGCGGTCTGGCCGCGCGACGAGAAGGTCGCGGTCGGAGGGCGTACGGCAGCGAAGGTCCAGACACCCATCAAAAAGGCCGAGGCCGGAGGCCGCGCCACGGTGGCGGTCGCTTCCGCCAGGACCGCAGTCGCAACCCGGGAAGCCGCAGAGGCTGCGCAGAGCACACTCGCGGCAGGCCAGTGCGCCTGCGTTCGCACCATCTGAAGTCGCCGGCCAACACCGCATAGAACTCTGGTCGATCAGCCTGGCCCCGACCTTGCTGTCGGTGCTAGCTCTCGACCGCGTCTATGAGTCCCCACGACCGTGCGGTGACCGCGTCGAGCGGCCGACCCGACAGTGCCATGTGGAGCGTGCGCCAACGTCCGATTCGCCGGGGGAGGCTGACCGTGCCCCCGGCGCCGGGAATCAGGCCCATCGACACCTCGGGCAGCCGGAACGTGGTGTCCGGATGTGCGACCACACGCCCGGCGAACGCGGGCAGCTCGATCCCCGCTCCGACACAGCTGCCGTGAACGTGGACCTCCAGCCGGTCCGCAAGCCGGTGCATCGGCAGGGCGGCCCCAGCTCGCGTGCGGACGAGGTGGGCCGTCGCCAGGTCGGGCGTTGTGCCGAACTCGTCGAGGTCGCCGCCCGAGCAGAACGAGGGCCCCATACCGTCGAGGACGACCTTGTCGATGGTGCTGTCCAGCTCCGCGAGCTGCAGCGCGGCGACGAGCGCGTCGCGCAGTTCGCGTCCGTAGGCGTTGCGCCGTTGCGGTCGGTTCAGAGTGATGCGCAGCAACGCACCATCCCGCGAGAGGAGCACCGGATCGTGCACCTGCGGCGGCAGCGGGCGTGCCCTCCTGCGGGCGAGCCAGGTGGCGAACTCTGCTCCGCCCAGCAAAGTCGAGTAGGCGAAGGACTCGGCATCGAGCGCGGCGGGCACGTCGAGTTGCCCCGTGGCTCGCAGAATGTGCGCGAGCACCAGGGTGGCCTGCGGATTCGCGGTGGCGGCGGCCTGCAACGTGTTGGCGTCATCGGCGGGGTGGCTGCTGGCGACGAGCTCGCGCCGGGTGTCGGCGGCCGCGGGGACCAGCGACAGGTCGAGCGCCTCGGTCAGCGCGCGCGACTGCCCGGGAACGCGTTCTGCGGCGAGGCCGACCAGGACCCGGTCGCACGACTGTGCGGCCAGCGCGGCCCGTGCGAGGACGTGCGACGGCAACGGCGTGTCAAGGTCGACGACCAGCAGCGGGTGGCGCACTCGCCCTTCGGCGTCGAGGAGCGGTTCGTGCGCGGCTCCCTCCGCGAGTTCGGCGACCGAGACACAGGCGGCCATCTCAGCTCACCTGGCCGGATTCGGCGTGATAGGCCACCCGGCCGGCGCACACGGTCGCGCCGACGAGCCGGGCATCGGGGTCGCGCAGTGCCTCGTCGAGCGGCACGCGGAGCACGCAGAGGTCCGCAGGCGCTCCGATCTCGATGCGCCTGCGCCCTCCGCCGGGCCTTTCGAGCGGGGCGAGCAACCCGTCGAGTACCTGCCCGGCGGCTACCCGCTCCGCGGCACCGAATACGACCCCTTCCGTGGTACGGCGCTGCAATGCGGCCGCCATCGTGCGCCACGGGTCCTCGCTCGCGAACGGTGCGTCGCTGCTGGGCGCGACGCGAAGGCCCGCGCCCAACAGGCTCGCGTAACGGTAGAGGTCAGCGATGGCGGCCGGGAGGTCACGCCGGTACTGGTCGCCTCGCTCGGCGATGAATCCCGGCTGGGTGACCACGACGGGGCCGATCTCGGCGAGCAGCGGGAGCAGGTCCTGCCCCACCACGGCGGCGTGCTCGATGCGATCCTCCGGCAACGTGCCGACCTCACGCAGCACCGCCAGCGCGACCACAAGCGACTCGCGGGTCACGGCGTGGATCGCCACCGGCCTGTCCTGAGCGTGCGCGGCCAGGACCTTGGCACGCAGCGCCGCCCAGTCCGGCGGCTCGTGATCGGGCGGGAGGATCTTGCTCGGCCCCACCGTGACCCGGGGTGGCAGCGGCGCCCCGGTCGGGGCACCGAGAAGCTGCAGGCGTTGCGGCAGTTCCCCGCCGGCCGCGGCGCTCGCGAGCAGTCCCACTGTGTCCCCGTCGAGATCGGGGGTCGCATCGGTTACGCCGGTGATCCCGAGTGCTGACAACCTGTGCCCCACCGCGGACAGGTCCGGCGGGTGCGGCGTGCCGAGACGCTCGCGCAGTAACGCGTCCGCACGCCACATGCGGCCGGTGGGCCTGCCCTCGTCATCACGCTCGACCCCGGGCTCGTTCCCGAGCCACAGTTCGGCCACCGCCCGCGAGTTGAGCATCCACAATGCACCACTGCGGTGCTGGACGCGGACCGGCCGGTCGGCGACCATGCGGTCCAGCGCGAACCGGTCGAGCGACCCGGCGACGCTCTCGTGATACCCAATCCCGCGCACCCATCCCGGCGGCGCGGCGCGCAGCGTTTGCGACAGTCCACTGTGGTCGATTACTTCCGGGGGGCCGCAGCGCATCGAGGTGACGGCCGCCGCCAACGACAACAGGTGCAGGTGGTGATCGTGCAGTCCGGGGAGCACGGCGCCGCCGTCGGCGTCGACCACCGTCTCACCGGGTCGAGGCCGCAGTCCCGGTGCGATCTCGACAATCCGGTCGCCACCGCACCGGACGTCCGCTATCCGGCCGGGTACCAGCTCACCGCCCCGGACCAGTAGCGCGGTCACGGTAGCCCCAGCTCCGCAAGTACACGTGCGGTGTCCGCGCCGAGAGCCGCGGCGGGGCGCTCCGGTGACCGCGGTGCGGCCGGCACCGCCACCACCCGCTCATCCCGCTCGCCCAGCTCGGCAAGTCCAGTGTGGACCGTCGCCGCGACGTGTTCACGGAGCGCGAGGTCGGCCAGCCAGGTCCCGCCGCCGAGCCGGCACGCCAGCGCGACGAGCGCGGCATGCACTCCGGTCAGCGGGTCGGCGATGGCATCGCCGCACGGCGCCGGCACGCCGGTTGCCGGATCGAACGCGAGGAGCCCGCCCGCGACCGCGGTATCGTCGCCGAACCCCACGGCGTTCGACCAGGGCCCGGTTCGGCCATAGGCGGTGATGCTCACCCAGCACTTGGCCCGCGTCGCCGACAGCACGTCGTCAGCGACGACACCGAGCTGTCGCAACGCCCGCGGCCGGGAGCTCTCGATCACCACGTCCGCCGCGGCAACCAACCCGGCGAGCGCGGCTCTGCCCTCGGCTGTGCGGAAGTCCAGGGCGACCGACTCCTGACCGCTGTGCAGCAGGTCGTAGAACGCCGCAGAACCGAAACGGGCCCCGTCCGGCCGGTGCACGCTCTCAACCTTCACCACACGCGCCCCGAGCATCGTCAGCAGGTGGCCGCACAACGGGCCTGCCCACAGTGACGACAGGTCGACCACGAGCGTCGGCGGCAGCTCCCAGCGGCGCCGCGGCAACACCGGGCGAGCCCGGCCGGGACCGGCCGCGCGGTGCACCCGTCCATTGAGGACGAACGGCCAGACGTCTCCCGTCTGCCCCCGAGCCGACAGCTGCTCGTCCGAACCGTCCGGGTACTGCGTCGCGGGTAGCCCGAGCAACCGCGCTCGCTCAGCGAGCGGGCCCGCGGCGCGGCAGGCGACCCGCTCGGCCAGCACCGACCACGGCTCGCCCGGCACCGTGTCTGTTTCCAGCCAGGCGGGAAGCAGCTCCACATCGGAGGCCCTGGCCAGGTTCACCCCCAGCCACCCGTCGGCGGCTCGCAGGACACCGAATGCGCGGCCCGCCGACCAGGGGGCACCGCGGCGCAGGCCCGCCAGCACGGCCCGCGCCGCCAGCACCTGCGCACCAGGCAGTGACACCGTCCGCCCGGCGATCCGGGCGAGCAACTCCGTCGCCAGCAGGGCACCGCGTGCGGCGCTGGCGGGGAACCCGGGCGCCGGCAGTGGCGGCCCGTCCGCGCGACCGGTCAACGCCATCGCGCCCGACGCGGCCCAGTCCGCCTCGGCACTCGCATCGGTCGCCTGCACGGCAGGAATGCCGGGCACCATCAGCGTTCCATCACCGTCGATGACGCCGTCGAGGTCCACCATCGGTGCGTCCCCGCGCAGGACCGTGGCGCCGAGCGATGACAGCATCCTCGCCGCGTGCCGCACAGCCGGGCCGCCGCCGGAAACGGCGACGCGTAACCGGTCCAGCGGGCCTCGGGACACTAGGTCAGTCCCCGGACGACCCTGGCCGGCTGCTTGGTTCCCTTGATCACCGAGACCATCTCCAGCGTCTGCCGGGTCTCGGCCACATTGTGCGCGCGGAACACCGCCACGCCCTGCCAGGCACACACCGCCGTCGCGGCCAACGTCCCGTACAAGCGGTCCTGCACCTGTGCGCCAAGCGACTCCCCCACGAAGTCCTTGTTGGACAGTGCGGCCAGCACCGGCCACCCCGTGTCGACGAGGCGCCCGATGTTCCTCGTCAGACTGAGGGAATGCCACGTGTTCTTGCCGAAGTCGTGGGTCGGGTCGATCAGGATGCCCTCGCGTGGCACACCGAGACGCACCAGTTCCTCAGCGCGGTGCGACACCTCGGCGACGACGTCCTCGACGAGATCGGGGTAGCTCACGCGGAACGGTCGTGTCCGCGGGGGCACCCCACCGGTGTGCGAGCAGACGTACCCCACCCCGAACTCGGCCGCCACCTCGGCCAGCAGCGGATCGGCACCGGCCCAGGTGTCGTTGAGCAGGTCGGCCCCTTCCTCGCAGACCCGCCGACCTACCTGATGCCGCCAGGTGTCCACACTGATCACCAGGTCCGGAAACCGCGCCCGCACCTCGGCGACGAACGGCACGACCCTGCGGATCTCCTCCTCGACATCGACCACGGAGCCGGGCCCCGCCTTGACACCTCCAATGTCCACAATGTCCGCACCCTCCGCCACCGCTCGCTCCACCGCCGCAAGGGCCTCACCGGCGGCGTAGGTGGCGCCGCGGTCGTAGAACGAGTCGGGCGTCCGATTGACGATCGCCATGATCAACGCGCGATCCTGCCCCATCCGACGGTCACCGAACCGAAGCACTACCAACCTTCCTCGAACACAGCAAAGCCCGTCCGGCTCGCCACCATCTCAGCGTAGCCACAGCGACTCTCATCGCAGCTGGTCCTTCATCACCTTGCCGGTGGCATTGAGCGGCAGCTCGGCCAGGAACTCCACCTTCCTCGGCACCTTGAACCCGGCCATCCGGTCCCGGCTCCACGCGATCAGCTCGTCCGCCGCCACGGCGCCACGCGCCACGACGAACGCCTTCCCCACCTGGCCGAGCCGCTCGTCCGGCACCCCGATCACAGCGACCTGCGCGACGGCGGGGTGCTCCAGCAGGAAACCCTCGATCTCCGCCGGATAGGCGTTGAACCCGCCCACGATGAACATGTCCTTCTTGCGCCCGACGATCCGCAGGCGCCCGCGGTCGTCAAGGGTCCCGAGGTCCCCGGTGTGCAACCAGCCGTCGGGGTCGATCGCCTCGGCGGTCGCGACCGGGTCGTCCAGGTATCCCTGCATGACGCTGTACCCGCGGACGAGGACCTCGCCGTCGTCGGCGATGCGCACCTCGATCCCCTCGCACGGCGTCCCCACCGTCGTCGCGATGTCGGAGAACGAGTCGCCCGGCCGGGAGGCGGTCGCGGTCCCGGCCTCGGTCAGCCCGTATCCCGTCATGATCGACTGGAACGGCAGCTCGCTGCGGACCCGGTGGATCAGCTCGACCGGGATGTCCGCGGCGCCGGTGACAGCCGCCCGCAGCGAGGCCAGATCCCGCTCGCCACCCGCCTCCAGCAACGAGTGGTAGAGCGTGGGCGGACCGGGAAGCATCGTCACCTTCTCGCGCTCGATGACCTCGAGCACGCGGTCGACGTCGAAGACGGGGACCGGCAGGATCGTCGCGCCGCGGATCATGGACGCGATGCAGCCCGCCTTGTAGCCGAAGGTGTGGAAGAACGGGTTGACGGCCAGGTACCGGTCACCTTCCCGCAGGTCGGCCAGGTCGCACCACTCCGCGTACAGCCGGAGCGTCTGCAGGTGATTCATCATCACGCCCTTGGGCCGGCCGGTCGTGCCCGAGGTGAACACGATGTCCGCGATGTCCTGGCCGCTGACCGTGCGCTCGAACGGCGAGCCGCTGGCCAGGAAGTCCGACCTGAGGTCGATCACTGGCACTCCGGGCGGGGCCGCGAAGTCCATGCCGAGGAAGCCTTTCTCCACAAGGACTGCCTTCGCCCCGCTGCGGCGGATGATGTCACCGGCCTCCTCGGCCTTGAACCGCGTGTTGACCGGAACCAGCACGCCACCCGCCGTCACCAGGCCGAACGCCGCGATGATCCATTCCGCGGAGTTCGGCGCCCAGATCGCGGCGCGGTCACCCTGCTCGATCCCCGCGACGGCGAAGGCACCCGCCGCGACCCGGACCCGCTCGGCGAGCTGGGCGAAGGTGATCCGCAGGGGGCCGTCGACGATCGCTTCGGCATCGCCGAAACGGTCCCCGGCGCTCAGGACCATCTCGGGGATGGTCTCCCACCTCATACCGCCATCAACCTGGCGAGGTTGCCACCCATGATCTTGGCCTGGTCCACCTCCGGCAGGCTCCCCAGCATGGCGGCGAACGTGGTGGGCTGTGCCAGGCCCTCCGGGTGGGGGTAGTCCGAGCCGAAGAGCACCCGGTCCACGCCGATCAGGTCGATCAGCCCGCTCACGCCCTCCTCGTAGAACGGGCTGACGTGGATGCGGTTCCTGATCTCCTCGACCGGGTCGCCGGGGAACTCCTGCGGCATTTTCTTGTAGACGTCGGTGAGCTGGTCGAGCAGCGGCGCCATCCAGGAGGAACCGTTCTCGATGACCGCGACCTTCAGCTGGGGGAAGCGGAACAGCGCGCCGTGGCAGACCCAGGAGGCCACGGCGTCCTGGACGGGCCGCCACTCACCGACCGTGCGGAAGGCGTTCGGCTTGAACGGCAGCATCTCGTTCTGCCCGCCCTCCCACTCGCTGGTGTAGCGGGCGTAGCCGCTGTCGGACGAGTGCATCGCCACCAGGACGCCGTTCTCCTCGACGATCTTCCAGAACGGGTCGAACTCGGGCAGCGCGAACGAACGGGGGCCACGGAAGCCGGGCACCGGCGCGGGCCGGACCAGGATCGCCCGCGCGCCACGCTCGAGACACCATTCGAGCTCCTCGATCGCCTTGTCCACAATGGGCAGACTGATCACCGGCGTCGTGAAGATGCGGTTCTTGTAGTTGAACGACCAGACCTCGTCCAGCCACCGGTTGAGCGAGTGGACGACCACGTGGATCAGCTCGGGATCGTCACGCATCCGTTCCTCGACGAGGCTCGCCAGCGTGGGGAACATCAGTGTCCTGTCGACGCCCAGCTCGTCGAGCAGCTCGAGACGCGGCCCGGGTTCACGGAAGGCGGGCACGGATCGCATCGGGTCGCCGAAGATCTCGCGGCGGCTCTTGCCGTCGGGGTTGCCGACCTTGAAGTACTCCTCCATCGCGCCGGGACGGGCGACCACCTCGAAGGTGGGGTTGGGGATGTACTCGCTGATGTTGCCCCGGATCGCGATCTTCGTCCGGCCGTTCACCTGGACGTACTGGACCGCGCCCGCGTACTCCTTCGGCAGGTAGCTGGTGAGCGAGTCCTCCGTCTCGTACAGGTGGTTGTCCGCGTCGAACAGCGGATAGGGCAGCACGCTCGACGACATAAGAGATCCTCCTTGTCAATTTGGGAGAATCTTATTCTCTCGAACTGCCCGCCGCAATGTCCTGACGCAGGCGGAACTTCTGAACCTTGCCGCTCGGCGTGCGCGGGAAGTCCTCGACCTCGTGCAGTTCCTCGGGCCACTTCTGCTTCGCGAGACCCACCCCGTCCAGGTGCTCACGCAGCTGGTCGAGCGTCGGCATCGCGTGCCCCGGCTTCACCCGGATGACGGCCGCCGCGTGCTCGCCGAGGCGCGCGTCGGGCGCGGCGACCACCGCCACCTCCGCGATGGCGGACATCCCCAGCAGCACCTCCTCGACCTCGAGTGCGCCGATGTTCTCGCCGCCGCGGATGATGAAGTCGGCCTTGCGGTCGGTGATCGTCAGATAGCCGTCACCGTCGAGCACACCGACGTCGCCGGTGTGGTACCAGCCCTCATCGTCGAAAGCCCGTTTGGTCAGCTCCTCATCGGTGTAGCCGAGGCACAGGTCGGGACCGCGGGACAGGATCTCGCCGTCCTCGGAGAGCCGGACCTCCACACCGGGGCAGGCGATGCCGTCGGTGTAGAGGCGCTTTCCCTCGGGCGCGTTGTGCTCCGACGCCGTGATCGACGGGTGTTCCGTGCTGCCGTACGAGCGGTACGCGGTGATGCCGAGGCCGGCCAGGCGGGTGGTGACGGCAGCGGGGACGGCCGAGCCACCGAGGCCTGCGTACCTCATGCCCCGCAGATGCCGCTCCGGCCGGAAGCCGGGGTGGTCGAGCAGGCTCGTGAGGTAGTAGGGCACGCCACCACCCACGCTGAGCCCCTCGCCGTCGATCAGCTCCAGCACCATGACCGGATCCCATACATCGGCCAGATTGACCGGCGAGCCGTCGAGCACGGGGATGAGGAACGCGTTCAGCATCCCGATGAAGTGACCCACCGGAGCCGAGGTGAGCTGCAGGCCCCGGTCGGGCGGGTAGCGCGAGGAGAGCTGGCGTGTCTCGAAGCCGAGCGTCTGGTGACTGTGGATGACACCCTTGGGGTCGCGCGTCGTGCCGGAGGTGAACGCGATCAGCGCCGGGCTCGCTGGGTCGGCCGGAACGACCCCGGGCATGGGGTCCGCGCCCAGCAGGTCATCGAAGTCGCACCCGACCACGCCGACGATCGGCACGTCCGCGCACAGCTCGGGCTGATATTCCAGCCGCCCGAACCGCTCTGCGGTGACGAAGACGCGCGGCTGGGTGACGCCGAGGATGTAGGCGACCTCCCTGCGGCCGTAGAAGTGGACTATGGGCACCACGGTCGCGCCGAGGAAGGACGACGCCCAGAAGACGACGGCCGCCTCGGTCCAGTTGGGCAGCTGGAACGCGACCACATCGCCGGGACCGACACCCCGCGCCCGCAGCCCCGCGGCGAGCCGGCGCGCGACGTGTTCGACATTGCGGAAGGTGCCGGACCACGGCCGCATGGCCGAGTGGATCCGGAACTGCGTGTCGGGCGCCTGCACGAGACCACGAGCCAGGAGGTCGCCCAGCGTGTCCTGGGTCCACCAGCCCTCGGCCTCGTAACGCGTGACCAGCTCGGCGGGAACTTTTCGCATGTGGGGGCTCCAATACCGCGCGGCAACCAGCGTCGGATATGTTATTCTCCGAACTTGAGAATGCCAATATCTCAAGGCAGCGAACACCTTCCGGCCGAAAGGGTGATCAACGGTGGCAGGCGAGATCAGCGTCGAAGAGAGCCACGTCGGCCCAGTGGTCCGCCCCGCGGACGACAGCGGCATGGTCATCCTTTACCTGCATGACGAAGCCGGCAATCCACAACAGGCACTCGGCACCGCCGAACGCCTCACCGTGTTGACGGGGGCCACCACGGTCTGCCCCCGCTACCGGCCCGGCTTCCCGGCCGCGCTCATTGACGCGCATTCCGGCTACAGCCACGGCCAGGCCGCCGGTCCGGTCGTCGTGATCGGCGAAGGCATCGGGGCCGCGCTCGCCACCGCCATGATGATGCAGCTGCGCGATTCGGAGGCCACCCCACCGCGGGGCGCGGTACTGCTGTCGGCACTGCTCGACCTGAGCCTGGAGACGAAAAGCCTGCTGTTCAACGCGAGTACGGACCCCCGCTTCGACATCACCGCCCTGCGGCGGCGCATTGCCGACTACGCCAGGGGCGTGCCTCTCACCGACGCGCGTCTGAGTCCGCTCTACGCCAACCTGCACGGGCTCCCGGCAGTCCAGCTGCTTGTCGCGGGCACCGACCCGCTGCTGGACGACTCGCTTGCCTTCGCCACACGCGCGGCGCGCTCCCGGGTCGCTGTCGACCTCCACGTGTGGCCGGAGACGGACAGTTTCCGCGACGAAGCCATCACCGCCATGGCCGCGTTCGTCAAGCAGGTGACACTCGCGCCCCGGGCGGGCGCGGCGGCATAGGGGTGCGGCCGTCGCGATCGCGACGGCCGGTGCCGGTGCTCAGGTGACTGCACCGGCCTCCTTGAGGGCGATGATGCGGTCCCAGTCCACCCCGAGCTCGAGCAGGATCTCCTCGGTCTGCGCGGCGAAGGCCGGTGCCGCGTCGAGCTGTGGAGCGGCCACGTCGAACTGCACCGGGCTCGCGACCACTTCGGACCCACCGGCTCTCAGCACGTACTCGTTGGCCCTGACCTGTGGGTCCGTGGCGGCCTGGAGCGTGTCCTGCACGGGTGCCCACGGTCCGCTCAACGTTGCCAGTCGCTCGGTCCACTCGGCGAGAGTGCGGCCCGCGAACGCCTCCCGCAGGATCTCGACCGCCTGCTCGGTGTTGGCGGTGAGCGCCTCACCGGTGGCGAAGCGCGGGTCGTCGGCCAGCTCGGGACGGCCGATGTGCCGGCACACCTCCGCCCAGTACCTGGTGGGCTGCAGCATGACCAGCGAAAGGTACCGGCCGTCGGCGGTGCGGTACAGACCGGACAGCGGGTTGCGCATGGAGCTGTGCGAGCCCACCGGAGGCGCCTCCCATGGCTCGTTCAGGCGCAGTGACGTCGCCATCGCGGCGCCCAGCGCCCACAGTCCGCTGCCGAGCAGCGAGACGTCCACAACAGACGGTTCACCCGTGCGCTCGCGCTTCAGCAGCGCCGCCGCGATGCCGCCGGCGAGGTTCGTGCCGGAGATCGTGTCGCCGTAGGCCGGTGGCGGCGCGACGAAGCCGTCTATATTGGACGGTGTGAGGCTCGCGGCGGTAGCCGCGCGGCACCAGAACGCCGTCATGTCGTAGCCGCCCCGTTCCGACTCCGGGCCGCGCGGCCCCAGCGCGCTCCCCCTGGCGTAGATGATGCGCGGGTTCGCCCGCCGGATGTCGGCCACGTCGATCCCGAGCCTGCGCCGCGGCTCCGGGAGAAAACTGGTCAGGAACACGTCCGCGCGCCGGGCCAGGTCGTACAGCACCTCCTTGCCTTCCGGCGTGGCGATGTCGATGCCGATGCTGCGCTTACCCCGGTTCGGGTGCTCGATGTTGGGGTTCGGATCGTCGTCGACGCGGTACCTACCGGTCTGCCGCAGCCCGCGCTGCGGGTCGCCGGTCACGGCGTGCTCAACCTTGACCACGTCCGCACCCCAGTCGGCGAGCACTCCGCCCGCCGAGGGGACGAACCCCCACATGGCGACCTCAAGGACCCGGATACCCTCCAGCGGCGCGCTCACCCCGGTCATTTGACCACCGCCCCGAACGTCTTACGCTCCATGAACTCCTCGAGTCCCGGCACGCCCATCTCCCTGCCGATGCCCGACTGCTTGTACCCGCCGAACGGCGCGTCGGGCGCGAAGTAACTGCCACCGTTGATACTCACGGTGCCGGTGCGGATTCTCCGCGCCACAGCGATGGCCCGTTCCTCGTCAGCGCTGTAGACGGCACCGGAAAGCCCGTAGATGGAGTTGTTGGCGATGCGCACGGCCTCGTCATCGTCCTCGTACGGAATGACCGACAGCACCGGGCCGAACACCTCGTCCTGTGCGATCTCGCTCGCAGGATCCACATTGCTCAGCAGCGTCGGCGTGTAGAAGAAACCCGGGTCCACCTTCCTGCCACCGGTCACCAGTGTCGCGCCCGCCGCCACGGCACGCTGGACCATACCGTCCACTTTGTCCCGCTGTCGCGCACTGATCAACGGCCCCATATAGGTCTTGGGGTCGGCGGGATCGCCGACCACCATCCGGTCCAGGTGTGCCGCGATCTGCTCGACAACCGCGTCGTGCTGGGTACGTGGCACGAGCAGCCGCGAGGTGATCGCGCAGCCCTGCCCGGAATGCGAGCAGACGATGAAGGACGCGACCATCGAGGCGGCGGCGAAGTCGGCGTCGTCGAGCAGGACCATCGCGGACTTGCCGCCCAGCTCAAGGAAGACACGTTTCACCGTGCCGCTCGCCGCGGCCATGATCTTGCGGCCGGTGGCGGTCGAGCCGGTGAAGGTGACCACGTCCACGCCGGGGTGGGTCGTGAACAACTCCCCCACCGCGACCTCCGACGACGTGATGATGTTGACCACGCCCGATGGGATGTCGGTGTGGGAGGCGATCAGCTCGCCGAGCGCAAGGGTGACCAGCGGCGTGTCCGGAGCGCCCTTCAACACCACGGTGCACCCCGCCGCGAGCGCGGGCGCCAGCTTGGCCAGCGCGAGCTGGTTGGGGTAGTTGTAGGCGATGATCGCCGCCACGACGCCGGCGGCCTCCATCTCCACCCAGCGCCGGTGCCGCTGGCCACGCATCTCGAGCTCGCCGAGATCCTCCGTCAACGGGTGACGACGGAGCAGGTCCGCGTAGTACCTGACGACCTGAATGGGCTCCTCGAGCTGCGCGCCGTAGGTCAGCGCCCGAGGTGCGCCGACGTCGGCGATGGTCAGCTCGCGCAGCTCCTCCTTGTGCTCGGTGAGTGCCTGGTAGAGCTGTTCGAGACAGCGGACGCGGAGCTCCCGGTCGGTGGCCCAGCTGGTGGTGTCGAACGCGCGGCGAGCCGCCGCGACAGCCGACTCGGCCTGCTCGACCGTGGCATCCGGAGCCGCGCCGACGACCTCGCCGGTCGCCGGGTTGAGGGAGTCATACGTCCGCTGGGCCTCGACCAGCCAGCCGTCGATGAGCAGGCGATGCCCGGCGATCTCAGCGACCGGGGCCTTGTCCTGAGCTCGCATCCCGTCTCCTCAGTGAGGTGGAAACCGAATTCTCACTATGCTGTACTCGCATTGACGGGAACTCTAGCAGCGAATCAGGCTTCCCGGCAGCCACGTCTGAGAGTATGGTTCTCACATTCGGAAGGGAGATTCTTGCGATGGGACGCGTTCGAGGCAAAGTCGCCTTCATCACCGGCGCCGCCCGCGGCCAGGGCCGTAGCCACGCGGTGCGGCTGGCCGAGGAGGGCGCCGACATCATCGCCGTTGACATCTGCAAGAACATCGACTCGCTGAAGTACTCGCTGGCCACACCCGAGGACCTCAAGGAGACGGTGCGGCTCGTGGAAGCCACGGGCCGTCGTATCGTGGCCGTCGAGGCGGACGTGCGGGAACCCACGCAACTGAAGGCCGCACTCGAGCGGGGCATCGGCGGACTGGACCGGCTGGACATCGTGGTGGCGCAGGCCGGGATCATCGGGCAGAAGTCGGACCACAAGCTCCAGGCGTGGTCCGACGTGATCGGCACCAACCTGCTCGGCGTGATCAACGCGATCCAGGCCGCGCTGCCGCACCTGAACGAGGGCGCCTCGATCGTCGCGACCGGCTCCACCGCGGCCATGATGGTTGTCCGGCCCATGGAGCAGGCAGGCACGGATCCCGGCGGCGCCGCCTACATGATCGCCAAGCAGATGCTGTCGGAGTACATGCACGAGCTGTCCACGAACCTCGCACCACTGAACATCCGGGCCAACGTCGTGCACCCGACGAACTGCAACACCCCGATGCTCCAGAGCGAGCCGATGTACCGGTCCTTCCGCCCGGATCTGGAGAAACCGACCCGCCAGGACGCGGAACCGGTGTTCGCCAGGCAGCAGGCCATGCCGATCCCGTACATCGAGCCGGTGGACATCGCCAACGCGGTGCTGTTCCTCGCCTCCGACGAGGCCCGCTACATCACCGGCATGCAGCTGCGCGTGGACGCAGGCGGCTACCTCAAGTGGTACGGCTACCACGTCTGAACCCGGCACCACCAAAGGCACAGGAGGGAACACCGTGAAGGTACGGGTCGACGGGACACGCTGCCAGGGCCACACACTCTGCGCCATGATCGCACCGAAGGTGTTCGAACTGGACGATGTGGACGGTCACTCCTCGGTTGCCGGCGAGGACGTTCCCGCCGAGGAAGAAGACAAGGTGCGGGAAGCCGCTCGCTCCTGCCCCGAACAGGCGATCTCGATCTCGTGACCAGTCGGCGAGCCGGCAGAGAGGACAACGTCGTGGATGACGACGGCCGGAAGAGCAACCGCTACCACTTCGACCGGCACAGGCCGGAGTACCGGCAACGGTTCGAGTCGATCACGAAGGACATGCACGCCAAGTGCCCCGTCGCCTGGTCGGACACCCACGGCGGGCACTGGGTCGCCGCGGGAGCGCGCGAGCTGTTCGACATCGCCCGCTCCGCCGACGTGCTCTCGAACGACCACGACGTGAAGAACGAGCGAAAGGGCTACCAGGGCATCTCCATCCCTGCGGCCAACCCCCCGCCGCCCATCCGGGGCGGTTTCCTCGAGATGGACCCGCCGGAGCAGCGGTACTACCGGCAGGCGCTCAACCCCTACCTCTCCCCCGCGGCCGTCAACCGCTGGATCCCGTTCCTCGACGAGGTGGTGCGCGCCGCGCTCGACGAGAAGATCGAGAGTGGGCGCATCGACTTCGTCGACGACCTCGCCAACATCGTGCCCGCCGTGTTCACGCTGGCGATGATGGGCGTCCCGCTGAAGAACTGGACCATCTACAACGAGCCGACGCACGCCGCCGTGTACACCCGGCCGAACACGCCGGAGATGGTGCGCGTGCGGGAGCAACAGCGGGCGCTGCTGACCGACCTCACCCAGAACTTCAACGAGATCAGGGAGAACCCGCGGCCCGGTCTGATCGACGCGCTCGTCCGGCTCGAGATCGACGGCGCGGCGCCGCCCGACATCGAGCTGCTCGGTACTCTTGCCCTGATCATCGGTGGCGGGTTCGACACGACCACCGCACTCACCTCGCACGCGCTCGAATGGCTCGGGGAGAACAAGGCCGAGCGGGAGCGGTTGTCGAAGGAACGGGACACCCTGCTGGACTCCGCGACCGAGGAGTTCCTGCGGTTCTACACCCCCGCGCCGGGCGATGCGCGCACGTTCACCGAGGACTGCGAAATCGCCGGAACACAGTTCCAGGAAGGCGAACGCGTGTGGCTGTCCTGGGCGATGGCCAACCGTGACCCTGCGGTGTTCCCCGAGCCCCACTCGATCGACATGGCACGCAGGGGAAACCGGCACCACAGCTTCGGGCTGGGCATCCACCGCTGCATCGGCTCGAACGTGGCGCGCACGGTGTTCAAGCGGATGCTGCTGGCGGTACTCGATCGGATGCCGGACTACAGCTGCGATCCCGCGGGCACGGTGCACTACGACACCATCGGCGTCATCCAGGGCATGCGGAATCTGCCCGCGACGTTCACGCCCGGCAAGCGACTCGGCCCCGGACTCGACGCGACGCTGGAGAGCCTGCAGAAGGTCTGCGACGAGCAGCGGCTCGCCGAACCGGTCACCCGGCGAAAGGACCAAGCGAAGATCGTTCGCTGACGTGGTGGTCGCGAGCGCGAGGTGAGGAGGCGATGTGCCTGCGGCGTCAGGGCGTCCCCTGCCGCTGGTGACAGCGGACAACGAGTTCTTCTGGACCTCCGGCGCCGATGGCAGGCTGCGGTTGCGGGAGTGTGAGTCCTGTGCGGCCCTGATCCACCCGCCGCAACCGGTCTGCCGGTACTGCCGGAAACAACAGCTAGGGAAGCGCGAGGTCTCCGGTTTCGCGACGCTCATCGGGTTCACCGTGAACCACCGGTTCAGCCTGCCGGGGCTGCCCGCGCCCTACGTCGTGGCCCAGGTCGCGATCGAGGAGGACCCGCGGGTCCGGCTGACGACCAACGCCGTCGAGTGCGACCCCGGCGAGCTCCGGCTCGGCATGCGCATGGAGGTCGTGTTCGAACAGCTCGAAGACGTTTGGTTACCACTGTTCCGGCCCGCGGCCGAGCAGGGCGAGCCCGCTCCGTTGCCGAGGGACGAGATCGAACCGGACCAGCTGGGGGGCCTTGTCCGCCCGATGGTCACGCCGGAGAAGTTCGAGGACAAGGTCGCGATCACCGGAATCGGGATGTCCGAGATCGGGCGCCGGCTGATGGTGCCGCCACTGTCGCTGACCGTCCAGGCATGCGAGCGCGCGGTCGCGGACGCGGGCCTGTCGCTCGACGACATCGACGGGCTGTCAACGTATCCGGGCGCGGGGATGTACAGCGGGTTCGGCGAAGGCGGCGTGGCCGCGCTGGAGGCCGTCCTCGGCATTCGCCCCACCTGGTACAACGGCGGCGCGGACACGTTCGGCCCCGGCGGTTCGCTGATCGCGGCCATGCTGGCCATCGCGGGCGGCCTCGCGCGGCACGTGCTGTGCTTCCGGACCATCTGGGACTCCACCTTCGGCGAGCTCGTGAAGGCGGGCAGGGTCAGCCCGCCGGGTGTCGCGCGCACGACGAGCTGGCTGACACCCTTCGGGGCCACGTCGGCGGCACACACGCTGGCGCAGAACGCGCAACGACACTTCCACCGCTACGGAACGACACGGGAGACCCTCGGCTGGATCGCGCTGAACCAGCGCGCCAACGCCGCCGACAACCCGACCGCGATCTACCGCGACCCGATGACGATGGAGGACTACCTCACGGCCAGGACCATCACGACCCCGTTCGGCCTCTACGACTGCGATGTGCCGTGCGACGCCGCTGTCGCCGTGATCGTGTCCGCAAAGGACACCGCGAAGGACCTGCCGAAGCCGCCCATCCTGGTGGAGGCCGTCGGCACCCAGATCCTCGAACGGATCGAGTGGGACCAGAGCACACTGACCCACGAGCCGCAGGTTCTGGGGCAGGCGGCCCACCTGTGGTCGCGCACCTCGCTGCGCCCAGGCGACGTCGACGTGGCGCAGCTCTACGACGGGTTCACGTTCAACTGCCTGTCGTGGCTGGAGGGACTGGGTTTCTGCGGCATCGGCGAGGCGAAGGATTTCCTCGACGGCGGCAAGAACATCGCCCGCGACGGCGTGCTGCCTCTCAACACGCACGGCGGCCAGCTCTCCCACGGCCGCACGCACGGGATGGGCCTGATCCACGAGGCGATCGCCCAGCTCCGCGGCGAGGCCGGTGCGCGCCAGGTGCCGGATGCGCGGGTCGCCCTCGCCACGAGTGGCGGCCTCACGCCGAGCGGGGTGCTTCTGCTCAGGACGGACACCTGATGGCGCGGGTGCACCGGGACGGGGTCGCCGTGTCCCGCGTCGTCGAGGTCGACGGCGAGACCGCCACGGCATATCAACTCAAAGTTCTGTCCTTTGTGGAGGAATGCGTGGTCGCCCGCGAGAAGCAACTGCCTGGGAGGTAACGAGTGGATGCGGATATCGCGCTGCTGCTGGTGAGGGTGGTCCTCGGCAGCACCATGATCGCGCATGGGGTGAATCACTGGGTCGGCGGTGCCCGCATCGAGGGCACCGCACGCTGGTTCAGCGGGCTGGGCCTGCGGCAGGGAAAGCTGCAGGCGTGGCTGAGCGTGGTGACGGAGATCGGCGCGGGCGCGCTGCTGATCCTCGGCCTGCTCACACCACTGGCCTGTGCCGCGGTGGTTTCCGTGATGCTGGTCGCCGGCCTGCTCGCGCACAGGCCGAACGGGTTCTTCGTGTTCAAGGACGGCTACGAGTACGTACTCGTGCTCGCGGTCGTCGCACTCGCACTGGCGATGCTCGGCCCGGGGCGCGTGTCGGTCGACGACGCGGCCGGGATCGCCGTGACCGGCTGGGCCGGCGGCGGCATCGCACTCGGGGTGGGCGTGGTCGCGACCGCGGGCCTGCTGGCGTTGTTCTGGCGGCCACAGCCCGCTGCCGCCGAGACGGCCGACACCGCTGCCTAGGGAAGGGACCGAAATGGCGATGCGAGTGGGGTTCATCGGGCTCGGCAGCCAGGGTGGGCCGATGGCGCGGCGGATCGTCGATGCCGGCTACCCGACGACCCTGTGGGCACGGCGCTCCGCGTCGCTGGAACAGTACGCGGACACTGCCGCGAAGGTCGCCGGATCGCCTGCGGAGCTGGCCGCGGACAGCGACCTCGTCTGCCTGTGTGTTGTGAGCGATGCCGATGTCGACCAGGTCGTCGACGGTGAGCAGGGTGTGCTGGCCGGCCTCGGCTCGGGTGGCGTGCTCGCGGTGCACAGCACTGTGCACCCGGACACGTGCCGCCGCCTCGCACAGCGGGCCGCGGAACGGGGCATCGCGGTACTCGACGCGCCGGTGAGCGGTGGCGGCATGGCTGCGGTCGATGGCCACCTGCTCGTGATGGTGGGCGGCGACTCCGCTGTCGTCGAGCGATGCAGGCCGGTGTTCGCGACGTATGGCGACCCGGTGGTCCATCTCGGCGACGTCGGCGCCGGACAGGTCACGAAGCTGCTCAACAACCTGTTGTTCACGGCCAACCTCGCGACCGCGAGCAGCACGCTGACACTCGGGCAGACGCTGGGCATCGACGCTCAGCGCCT
Organism: Saccharomonospora sp. NPDC046836; assembly: GCF_040645195.1. NCBI lineage: Bacteria > Bacillati > Actinomycetota > Actinomycetes > Pseudonocardiales > Pseudonocardiaceae > Saccharomonospora > Saccharomonospora sp. NPDC046836. Next base: position 13,080 of record NZ_JBEYXW010000006.1, on the reverse strand, counting down.
CGGCGAGGTCATCTCCCACGGCACCGCGAACAGCTTCGCGCTGGGGCGGATCGCCAGCGCCGGTGGCAGCCTCGACCGCATCGCTGCGCACGCGGGATCGTTGCTGCGCAAGGACGTCGGGCTCGTGGCCGAGCTCGCCACCGCGGCCGGTGCGCCGAGCGGCCCGGTGCTCGACGCCGCCGACGCCACCCTCGCACTCATGAACCACTCGCGCTAGCGCCCCCAAGGCGACGGCGCTCACCAGCCTCATAACGCAAGCGTGGCGCGGTGCCGGTCAAGGAAGTCGTGCGGGTAACCACGCCTCACCCGCGTCGCGGCGTCAAGCCGTCGCAGCTGCTCGTCGTCGAACGAGACGTCCAGCGCGCCGAGGTTGTCCCGCAGCTGCGCCACGGTGCGGGCGCCGATCACCGGCGACACGCCCTGCCGCCGCAGCCAGGCCAGTGCGACCTGGGCGGGCGTCGCACCGAGCTCGGCGGCGACCTCGGTGGTGACCGTCAGCGCGCGCTGCGCGGCGGGTGACGGCGGTGCACTGTCACCGCGGCGCTTGCCCGTCAGAAGTCCGCGTGCGAGCGGGCTCCACGCCCACGGCGAAAGCCCGAGAGCCCTGGCCATCGGCAGCAACTCGCGCTCCGGTGTGCGCGCCACGAGCGAGTACTCCAGCTGAATGGCGCAGAACGCGCTCCAGCCACGCAGGTCGGCGATGGCCTGCGACCGCGACACGACCCAAGCCGGTGTGTTGCTCACGCCGACCGCCAGCACCGTACCCGCGCGCACGAGATCGTCCAGCGCGCGCAGCGTCTCGTCGGCCGGTGTGCACTGGTCCCACGCGTGCACCCACAGCAGGTCGACGTAGTCGGTGCCGAGGCGGCGCAGGCTCCCCTCGACCGCGCACCGCAGGCTCTTGCGATGGCTGCCGCCCGAGTTCGGATTCTCCTTGTCCGCGAGCAGGGTGTACTTGGTGCTCAGCACGATCGCGTCGCGTTCCTTGGCGATGAGCCGCCCGACGATCGCCTCGCTAGCGCCCTCGTTGTAGATGTTGGCGGTGTCGACGAAGTTGCCACCGGCATCGCGGAACACACGGTAGATCTCCCGGCAGGTCTCCTCGTCCGCGCCGAACCCCCATTCGGTGCCGAACGTCATCGCGCCGAGGCACAGCTCGCTGACCCGCATTCCCGACCGGCCGAGCACGCGCAACGGGATCGACGTGCCCTCTCCCTGGTCAGGCATCGTCGTCCACCACCCAGTTCACGAAGCGGTGCAAGGGATACATGGCGTCGTGCGGGTTGCCGATGCTGCCCGTGAACGCGCTGCCGAGCTTCACGACCCGCTGCACACCCGCTGTCGCGAGCCGGTCGCGCACCTCGGTCTTGCGGTGCGTGGGATAGATGCCCACGGTCTGGGTCGCCACCGTCGCGAACGCGACCGCGTCGAGCATCGAGGCGACGGGCACGACGTTCACCGTCTTGTTCGTGGGGTGGAAGTCCACCGGCTCCGGCGACCGCACGACGAGGCCGCGGCCGTCGTAGTCGCCCCAGGTCCGGTAGCCGGGCTCCAGGAAACGCAGGCCGTCCACCGCCTCCCGGATGTCGGCCGGCGGTTTGGGCCCGACCGCCGAGGCGAAGGCGCGGTCGCTGCCGAGCCGCTCGCACAACAGGGCGCAGAACCGGTCGACGTCGTCGACATCGCCTTCGACGCACACGTGGCGCGCGGCGACGCACGCATCCTGGTTGAAGATCGTGGCATCTGCTGCGGCCAGCTCGGCGACCTCGCGCAGGGTCTCCTCGGAGGCGAACGCCTCCCGGCCGATGATCGACATCGACACCTTGGGGTCGAAGGAGATCAGCTGGAAACCAGGCCCCACATACCTGGCGGCGTTGGCGATCGCGTCGCCGCCGCCCCACGCGACGAGCTTGTCGAAGTACTGCGAGCGGTACAGCACCCCTTCGACGTGTGCGTCGCCACCACGCCAGTAGACTGCCGACATCGACTGCAGCACCGGATGGTCGCGCGCGATGTCGGCCATCGTGCGCAGCACGGCGACGGTGGTGAACGGGTCGGCCGACGGCATCTTGAACACGTTCACGGCCTTGACCAGCGCGGCGTCGGCGATCGACGTCATGGCGGCGCTCGGCGAGTTGCCGGCGAGCATGTGCACCAGCCGGGGTGGGAAGGCGCGAACCCGGCTGACCCTGCCGTTGGGGTCGGTGTGCTCGACCCAGCCGTCGAGCAGCTCCGGGCCGCCGAAGATGCGCTCGATGCGGTACTCGAGCGCTTCCCGGGTCAGGAACTGCCCGGGGCGGCGGAACGTGTTCTCGATGATGCGCCGTGGGAGTGCGCTCACCCGCAGGGTCATCTCGAGCGACTCCTGCAGGTAGGCGTTCTTCTCGAGCGTGAGGTGCTGTGCGGTCTCGACCAGGAAGTCGATGATCTCGGCGACCGGCGCGTCGAAGGCCGGACCGGGGCTGGTGCGCGGCACGAACAACTCGTCGAGCTCGAGACGCGGGGTCACGAACGGCACGCCGAAGTCGCGGGACAGGTACTCGGTGTCCTCGCCCCAGACCAGGCGGCCACGCACGAAGTGCGGCACCCGGATCTTGCCGGTCTTCAAGGCGGTGGGTGCGTAGGTGGCTGCGGTACTCATGATCACTCCTCGACGAAGCCGCGGACGTAGGCGTCGATCGTGCCGGCACAGGTGATCTTGTCGTCGTCGCGCAGGTCGGAGTAGCGCGCGATGTCACCGAAAATGGTCTGGCCGGACCGGCCGCACGGGCAGCCGCGTTGGTCGACACGGATCTTGTCACCGCTGATCGTCCCGCCCCAGCGACCGTCGATCGTCAGGTCGAAGAACGCGGCACGGCCCTCGGCCTGACCGTCCGACTCCGGCGCCGGCGACTCACCGTCGGGGTCCAGCACGAACAGGAGGAGCCCGTCGGGCACGTGGTAACGCCCGTCGAGGCACTTGGGGCTGCGCAGGTTCAGCTCCTGCATCGAGTAGTAGTGAAAGAACCGGGCCGGCGCGATGTTCAGCATCCGGAAGATCTGCGCCTGGTAGTCAGCCGGCAGCGTGTTGCCTTTCAGGCCCCCGCCGGTCATCAACGCGTTCTCACCGGTGATGTCTCCTTCGGACACACCGGACTCCCTGAGGATCTCGCACAGCCGGAACATCGGCGCGAACATGGAGTTGAAGAAGATGGGTTCGTCACGTCGCTCGACGATGTGCTTCGCGAAATGCCGCAGGCGTTCCTCGGTTTCCTGCTGCCGTCGTGCGCCGTCGGCCTCGATCGCCGCGACCTCGTCCGGCTTCGCGGTTCCGTCCGCCATGGCTTTGCGGATGGCCGCGATGCGCGCCAGGTACTGGTGGTGGTCCTTGCGGCCTTCGCTGTGAGGTATAGGAATCCCGTCGGTGCGGCTGTAGGTCGCGAGGATCAGGTCGCGGGTCGCATTGTGTGCGCTGAGGCCGGTGTCCGGCCCGACCGGGATGACGTGCCACGAGCGCCGCGGCCGGATGCCGGTCTCGGCGAGGCCGTCCAGCATGTTCCGCAGCGAGGTCTCGCGGTCGCGCTTGGTCTTGTTCAGGAACGAGCCCTTGCCGCTGGTGCCGCTGGAACTCGACACCAGGTGCCCACCCGTTTCGAGCCGGGCGATCCAGTCGTCGATGTTCTCGACACCGGTGACGTCCACGTCGACCCGATAGGTCGACAGCGAGTCGAGCCAGCGATTCAGCTGCGCCCACTGTCCTTTCGAGACCAGAGCCTCGGGATAGCTCTTGTAGGTCGTGTGCGGGAAAAGCAAAGGGATCAGGTCCTCGCGGCCCCGGATCCCGGTGATGCCCTCGGCCTCCGCCCGCTTGGCGAGGACGGGCACCTGCTGCCGCCGTTGCTGGAACCGCTCGTTGAGCGCCTCGATGGTGTCCCGCGGTGTTGTCGTCGTCGACATCGCGCCTCCGGTCATGGTCGAGGAATTAACTATACCGATGGGTCGAGTTTTGTCCAGGGAGTACTTCTGGCAGACTGCGACCTGTGACAGGTGCGACTCGCCCACGGCGTGGCGGCAGGCCCACGCTGGAGGAGGCCAGGAAGCTGGACGACGACGTCCGTGAACACGCGCTCGAACTGTTCCTCGAACGCGGCTACGACGGCACGTCGATGGAAGCGATCGCCGGCGCGGCCGGCACCACGAAGGCCTCGCTGTACACCCGGTTTCCCGGTAAGGACGCGGTGTTCCGCTCCGTCATCGCGTGGGCGATGCAGCGCACCGACTGGCCGCTGCGGGATCCGCCCCCGCCGGAGCTCGACGACCTGGAAGGTGCGCTGACCGCGATCGCGACGACCTCCGTGCGCCGCGCACTCGACCCGTCGATGATCAAACTCGCACAGCTCGCGATAGCCCACGAGTCGCGCTTTCCCGAGATCGCGCAGCGGGCCTACGCCACGGGATTCTGGCCGCGCCGGCAACTCGTGGTCGAGCTGCTGCGGCGGCATGCAGCCACCGGCGCGATCAAGGCCGACGAGCCGGAGATTCTCGCCGAGCACTTCCTCGGAATGGTCGCGGGTGTGCCCGCTCGCCTGGCCTCGTTCGGCATCGTCCGCGAGCCCGCCGAGCAGCAACGCCACACCGAGGTCGCGGTCCAGCTGTTCCTGCGCAGCCTGCGCCCGTGAGGAGCTATGCGGGACCAACGGTGCGCAGGCAGAAGGCGGTGATGCGGTCGATGTCCGCTTTGGACGGCTCGGCCCGCTGCCAGACGTAGTCCGCGAGCGTGCCGAACGTCGCGTGCGCGGCGAGCGAGGCGTCGAACGCGGGGTCGCCGCTGCCGAGGTCCGCGAACGGCCCGTGCAGCAGCACAGCCAGCCGCCCACTGGGGGCGAGCGGCGCGGAGTCGCCGGAGTTTCGCAGCCCGACGGCGTTCCACAGCACGGCGCGCGTTGTCGCGGCGATGTCTTCGGCCGCCTGGGACAGCACACCCTCGACCCACCGCCGCACCTTGCCGTCCGCGGTGTCCACTTTGGTCATCTGATGCGCCACATAACTGCATAGGCGCTCCGTGCCGTCCTCCAGAATGGCGGCGACGAGGGCGTCCTTGGACGGGAAGTGCCGGTAGAAGGCCTCGTTCGACAACCCGGCCCCGGCGACGATGTCGGCGACGCGCGGAGCCGAGTTGGTGCCACGCTGCCGCATGAGTTCCAGCGCGGCGTCCAGCAGGCGGCGCACCTCGCTCGCGTAGCTGGCGCCGCGCTTGGCCAGCGCACGCTGGGCGATGCGGCTCGTGACATCGCTCACCGGCACAGCGTCACTCCCGGTCACCCCGCCACCGCGGCGCACACTCCGCCGTCGACGAGGAGGTCGACGCCGTTGAGGAAGCCGGCCTGGTCCGAGAGCGCGAAGCCGACCACCGCGGCGACCTCCTCGGGCCGCCCCTCACGGCCGAGCGGCGTGCGCTGCACGAGCACCTGCATGCTGGCATGCTCCGCCGCTTCCTGCCTGCCCTGCGGGGTGTCGATGAGGCCGGGCGAGATCGAGCAGGCGCGGGCGCCCACGGGCCCGAGCCGCACGGCCTCCCGCCGCGCGAACCGGTGCACGCCACGTTTGGCCAACGAGTAGGCCAGCCCTGTGTCCGCTATGGACGGTCCCACGACCTCGTGGATCCGGTCGAGGAACCGATCGTCGAGTGGGTCGTCCAGCACCGACAGCACCTCGGGGTCCGGCTCGCCGGGGCTGAGCAGCGGCGCCATCGAGGCGAAGAACACCATTGCCGTCCCCGTGGTGGCGAGTGGGCGCAGCGCCTGCGCCAGGAGTGCGGTGCCGACCAGGTCGACGGTGAAGATCCGCCGCCAGTCGGCCATGGTCGGCGAGATGCCGGCCGCATGCGCGACGGCGCGGAGCGTGCCGAGTTCGGCGGTCCGCTCGGCGAGCCGGGCCAGGCCCTCGGCATCGGTGACGTCGAGCACGAACGGCTCGGCGGCGGCCCCGGCAGCGGACAGGTTCTTCGCCGCGGTGGTCACCGTCTCCTCGTCGCGGTCGACGAGCAACACCGTGTCCACAATGTCGGCGACCCGTTCCGCGCACGCCAGCCCCATCCCGCGCCCGGCACCGGTCGCGATGCCCACTGTCGTCATCGTCGTCATCGTTTCCCTCCGTCAGTGTTCGTCCAGCAGATCTCCAGGCCCGCTTGCGCGGCCCGGGTCACCAGCTCGATGCGGAAACCCGTCTCGCTGCGCTGGAACGTGAAGAACGGCGCGCCGTCCGGGCCCGTCCTCGTCGCCTCGGTGACGTAGCCGTGGCGCGCGAGCTCGGCGGAGTCCCCGGCCACGTCGTCGGACCAGAAGCCGATGTGGTGGATGCCCGCGCCCGCCACCGGTTCCCAGAGGGTCTCCGGGACGCTCCGGACGAGCTCGAGTCGCGGCACCGACACCGAGAAGGCGCAGCGGAGATCGAGGACGGCCGCACCGCCCGGCAGCGTCACTGCGGTCGGCGAACCGACCTCAGGGCCCCACTCGTAGCCGAACACCGACGACAGCATGGCCGTCGTGGCTTCGACATCGTCGACCACGATGCCGAGGTGGAACTGGTCCTCCGCTCTCATGACCACACCCTCACCGCAACGGCCTTCGGCCGAATAAGAATTGCGTTCTCTATCACGAGAAAGATATTCTCACTCTTGGAGAGGAGGCGCAATGGCATGGGACTTCGAGACCGAGCCTGAGTTCCAGGCGAAGCTGGACTGGGCCGATGAGTTCGTACGCGCCGAGGTCGAGCCGCTCGACCTGCTGTGGGAGCACGAGACGTTCACGCCACGGGACGAGACGAAGCGGAAGATCCTCGAGCCGCTGAAGGACGAGGTACGGCGGCAAGGACTCTGGGCGACCCACCTCGGGCCGGAGCTCGGTGGCCAGGGCCACGGGCAGCTCGAACTCGCGCTGCTGAACGAGATTCTGGGGCGGTCGCCGTGGGCGCCGCACGTATTCGGCTGCCAGGCACCGGACACCGGCAACGCCGAGATCATCGCCCACTTCGGCACCCCGGAGCAGAAGGAACGCTACCTGCGGCCATTGCTGGAGGGTGAGCTGTTCTCGTCGTACTCCATGACCGAGCCGCAGGCCGGTGCCGACCCCACACGGTTCACGACCCGCGCGGTCCGCGACGGCGACGGCTGGGTCATCAGCGGCTGGAAGTACTTCTCGTCCAACGCGAAGACGGCGTCGTTCCTGATCGTCATGGCGGTGACCGACCCCGATGTGAGCGCCTACAAAGGAATGTCGATGTTCCTGGTGCCCACCGGCACCCCCGGCATCGACATCGTCCGCAACGTCGGCCTCTACGGCGAGCCGGTGAACGACGGCTTCCACGCGCTCATCCACTACGACAACGTGCGCGTGCCCGCCGAGTCGCTCCTCGGCGGAGAGGGCCGGGCCTTCGCCGTCGCCCAGACCCGGCTCGGGGGTGGCCGGATCCACCACGCCATGCGGACCATCGGCCTCGCGCAGAAGGCGCTCGACATGATGTGCGAGCGTGCGCTGTCTCGCGAGACGCAGGGCAGCCGCCTTGCTGACAAGCAGTTCGTGCAGGGCTACATCGCCGACTCCTACGCGCAGCTCATCCAGTTCCGGTTGTTCGTGCTCTACACGGCGTGGGAGATCGACAAGTACAAGGACTACCAGAAGGTTCGCAAGGACATCGCCACGGCCAAGGTCGTGATGCCGACGGTGCTCCACGACATCGCGTGGCGGGCGATGCAGGTGCACGGCGCGCTCGGCGTCACCAACGAGATGCCGTTCTTCAGGATGATCCACGGCGCGGGCGTGCTGGGGCTCGCCGACGGGCCCACCGAGGTCCACAAGGTCACCGTCGCCAAGCAGGTGCTCAGGAACTACCAGCCCAGTGACGACATGTGGCCCACCGAATGGCTGCCGAAGAAGCTCGACGCCGCCCGCGAGAGATTCGCCCAGTACCTCGAACACGAAGTAGGGAACCTGTGATCGATTTCCAACGCCTCGCCGACTGGATGGACGAGCTCGGCCTGCCCGGCAAGGGCGCCCCGATCGAGCACGGTTTCCTGTCGGGCGGCACCCAGAACGAGATCTACGAGATCCGGCGTGGCGATGAACGCTGCGTCATCCGTATCCCGCCGCCCGGAGCACCAGCCGACCGGGACAAGGGCATCCTGCGTGAGTGGCGGATCGTCGAGGCGCTCGACGGTTCCGCCGTGCCGCACGCGAAGGCCGTCGCCGTGTGCGAGGAGGCCTCGGTGCTCGGCCGCCCGTTCTACCTCATGGGGTTCGTCGAGGGCTGGTCGCCGATGGGCCGCAGGACATGGCCCGCGCCGTTCGATACCGACCTGGACGCGCGCGCCGGGCTCGGCTACCAGCTCGCGGAGGGCATCGCCCTGCTGTCCAGAGTGGACTGGCGCGCGAAGGGTCTGCACGACCTCGGGCGGCCCGATGGCTTCCACGAGCGTCAGGTGGACCGCTGGACCGCCTTCCTGCACCGCATCAAGGCCCGCGAGCTGCCCGGTTTCGACGAGGCCGCCGCGTGGCTGCGCGCGCACCGGCCGATCGACTACGTCCCCGGCCTGATGCATGGCGACTACCAGTTCGCCAACGTGATGTTCAAAGACGGCGGGCCTGCGGAGCTCGCGGCACTGGTGGACTGGGAGATGGGCACGGTCGGCGACCCCAAGTTGGACCTTGGCTGGATGCTGCAGGGCTGGCCCGAGGACACGAACGCGCCCGAGGCAGCCGGCGCCGGCTACAAGGACCTGCGCGGGATGCCGTCGCGCGACCAGTTGCTCGCGCACTACGCGGAGGTGTCCGGCCGGCAGGTCGACGACATCGACTACTACCTCGTCCTCGCCAAGTGGAAGCTCGCCGTCGTGTTGGAGCAGGGGTTCCAGCGCGCGGGCGACGACCACAAGCTGCAGGCGTTCGGGCCGATCGTGCTCGATCTCATGCGCTCGGCCGCCGAGCTCGCCGAGTCGAGCGGGTACAGGTCGTGAGCGCCGGCGAGGAGCTGGTGCGGGAACGGCGCGGAGCCGTGTTGATCGCCCGTCTGAACCGTCCCGAGGCGCGCAATGCACTCAACGCGAACCTGCTGCGCGCCATCGGCGCGGCGGCGCTGGAAGCCGAGTCCGACCCGGAAATCCGCGCCGTGGTCCTCACCGGCACCGGCGACCGCGCCTTCTGCGCCGGGATGGACCTGCGGGCGTTCGCGAGCGGCGAGCAGCTGGGCGCCGACTCGAGCGAGGGCGTGCGGGGCTTCGGCCGGCTGGTCAAGGGCGAGCTGACCGTTCCGGTGGTCGGCGCCGCCAACGGCACCGCGATCGGTGGCGGGCTCGAACTGCTGCTCGGCTGCGACCTGATCGTCGCGTCGACGGACGCGAAGTTCGGCCTGCCCGAGGTCAAGCGCGGGCTCTTCCCTGCGGGTGGGGGCACGAACATCGGGACCAGGATCCCGCTGGCTGTCGCGCTGGAGATGACGCTGACGGGAGACCTTGTCGACGCGCGGCGGGCATATGAGTTCGGGTTGGTCAATGCCGTCGCACCGGCGGAGAAAGTGCTCGACACCGCGGTGGAGCTCGCGGAGCGGATCGCCACGAACGGGCCGCTCGCCGTGACGGCGATCAAGGAGCTCGTCCGGCTCGCGGTCACCGACGCCGAACGCGCCGCCGAGCGCACCAGGCACTGGCAGACCGCGGTGTTCACCAGCGAGGACGCCAAAGAAGGCGCGAACGCCTTCGTGGAGAAGCGCGCCCCGGTGTGGAAGGGCCGGTGAGCTGACGTGCGTGCCGCGGTCTGCCGGTCCTACGGCCCACCCGAGGTCGTCCGCGTGAAGGAGCTCCCATCCCCGCCGCTGGAACCAGGCACGGCGCGGGTCAGGGTCGGTGCCGCGGCGGTGAACTTCCCGGACGTGCTGGTGATCGCGGGCAGGTACCAGGTAACGGTGCCACCGCCGTTCGTACCGGGCAGCGAGTTCGCCGGCGTGGTCGAGGAGGTCGCCGACGACGCCGCGGGTGTGTCCATCGGCGACCGCGTCACCGGCACCGGGATCGTCGGTGCCTTCGCCGAGGAGGTCGTCGTCGCCGCGGACAGGCTGACACCGATCCCGGACGGGGTGGACCTCCGCCGCGCCGCCGCGTTCGGCGTGGCCTACCGCACCGCGTATCACACGATCCGTTCTGTCGCGCGGGTCCAACCGGGCGAGGAGCTGATCGTGCTCGGCGCGGGTGGCGGCGTCGGGCTCGCGGTGGTCCAGCTCGGAGTGCTGCTGGGCGCCTCGGTTACGGCCGTGGCATCGTCGGCCGCGAAGCTCGACGCCGCCGCGTCCCACGGGGCACGGCAGCTCGTCGACCACCGCGAGGGGGACCTGCGGAAAGCCCTGCGCGCGGCCGTCCCCAACGGCGCGCACGCGGTTGTCGACCCCGTCGGCGGCGACCTCTCCGAGCCCGCGCTCCGGTCGCTGCGGCGCGGCGGCCGGTTCGTCACGGTCGGCTACGCGTCCGGCGTCATCCCGCGCATCCCGCTCAATATCGTGCTGATCAAAGGGGTGCGCATCATCGGCTTCCAGTTCCAGGACATCCCGGCCGACGAGTTCCGGCGCAACGAAGCGGAACTCACCGGCCTGCTTGCCACGAACAGCATGCTGCCGCATATCAGCGAGACGTTCCCGCTCGCTGCCACGGCCACGGCGCTGCGCCGGGTCGCCGACGGCCACGCCGTCGGCAAGATCCTCATCGACCTCGGTGACCGCTAGAACCGCCCGTCGTGATCCGCTGTGCGAATGCGGTACCAGTGGGACGATTCGACGGTGCGGACAGTACGAACGGCGCCAGGCCGGGACCGGCCGGCGACCTACTCGATGGTGCCGGCGCCCGGCGAGTTACCGGTGATGACCTGGCGGATGGAGCACGCCTGGGAAGGCAACAGCTCGTTCGAGGAGCATGCCCACGACTTCCCCGGCCTGGCCTACTTCCAGACCACCGGCGGACGGCTACGCACCGGCCGGCGGGACTGGCCGATCGAGGCAGGCGACCTGTACGTGATCGCGCCCGGCGACCTGATGGGCCACATCCAGGCCAGCGACCTCGCGGGCAGCCACGGCTGGGGCGTGTTCTTCACCGCCGACGCGCTCGGCCCCGACGTCCCCGGCGCCCACCTGGCCTGGCGCACCCACCCACTGCTGTTCCCGTTCGTCCGCGGTGGAGCGATCGGCGCGCTCCGCCTGCGGGTGCCCGAGCCCGACCGTCCCGAGTGGACCGCTCGGATCCACGCCCTGCACAACGAACTGGCACAACGCCGCGACGGCTACCGGGAGGCCGCGCTGGCGCACCTGGTACTGCTGCTGGTCGGAGTCTCCAGGCTGGCCGCCGACGTGGTGGGCAACCTACACGAGAACCAGGAACCACTCCTCGCCGAAGTGTTCGAGGTCATCGAACAACGCTACCCACAGCCACTGTCGCTCCGCGACGTCGCCGCCGCGGTCAACATCTCCCCCGGCCACCTCACCTCGACGGTACGCCGACGCACCGGCCGCACCGTCCAGGAGTGGATCACCGAACGACGCATGGTCCAGGCCCGGCGCCTACTCGCCGCCACCGAACTACCGATCAGCGACGTGGGCCGGCAGGTGGGCTTCCCCGACGCCGGCTACTTCGCCCGCACCTTCAGCAAAGCGCACGGAGTCAGCCCCACGCAATGGCGGCGAGCCGGCACCGACCCCACGCGGCGGCCCCGTCCCCGCTGACGGCACTGCCCGCGGCGTAGAGCCACGGTGGCACCCGTCACGTAACCGTGCTGTCACAAGGATCGGGTCGCCGGCATCTGGTGTTCGTTCAGTCCAGCACGCAACACCACAAGTGAGGACGAAGCCATGGACGCCCGATTCAACCTCTTCGACAACGAGCTCGCCATGAAGTTCGGCAAGCGCTTCGCCAACGCCAGCCTGGTGATCCAGCAGTCGCCGCTGCCGAAGGCCACCCAGGAACTGGTGTCCCTGCGCGCCAGCCAGATCAACGGCTGCGGCTTCTGCGCCGACATGCACACCAAAGACGCCGCGGCCGCCGGTGAAACCGCGGTCCGGCTCAACCTGGTCGCCACCTGGCGCGAGGCCACCGTGTTCACCGAAGCCGAGCGGGCCGCGCTGGCGCTGGCCGAGGAGGGCACCCGCCTCGCCGACGCCCACCACGGCGTGTCCGACGAAACCTGGGCCGAGGTGCGCAAGCATTACGACGACGATCAGATCGCCGCACTGGTCTCCCTGGTTGCACTGATCAACGCAGCCAACCGGATGAACGTCATCGTGCGCAACCCCGCGGGTTCCTACAAGCCCGGCATGTTCGCCACCATGACGAGCTGATCGGCCAATGGAATTCCGGCCCGGCCCAGGATCAGCCGGGCCGGGCCGGGCGCGGCTACGGCGAGCGGAGATCCCGTTCTTCTGCGACGTCATGGACCAGATCGCAGCGAACCACGTCGACAGCGCCGTCCGGGTGCGATGGAAGATCGTGCCCACGGTCACGGAGGTCTTGCTGCATAAGCTAGTCCAAACAGGATTTCTCACTCGAGAACCACTGCTGCAGTTACTCCCCATTGACCTACGCCACCTTTCAGTCCAACGAGATCAGACTACGACACTCGAACAAATTTGTCGAACACATGTTCGAGTCTTGTGGTAGGCTGTGTTTGTGTGCGAGAGCGTGATCTCCCCGATGTCATTGGGGGACAAGGAACTTGTCGACGGCCTGCGGGGGTTGGAGCAGGGCCGTCGGGAGTCCTATGCCCGGGAGTTGACGTTCATCGCGGAGATCGAGGCGCGTGGGCTGCCCGACACACATGGCTATTCCGGTGTCGGGGCGTTGATACGGGAGATGTTCAACCTCAACCCGATTGATGCGCGGCGCATGGTCGCGCACGCCCGCGCGTTGCTGCCCTCGGTCACGACCTCGGGTGCGCCGGTGGCGGCGGACTTGCCTGTCGTCGCAGACACGTTGCAGGAAGGCATGATCGGACCTGAACACGTGGATGCGATCCACAAGGCGATCCGCCAGTTACCTCTCGACGCTACCGACGACGACCGGGCAGTGGCGGAGAA